>DATBUF010000462.1:0-4155 GCA_036516435.1 Pontibacter sp. | reverse complement strand
TCTCGGCTATAATCGGAACCACTTTGTTAAATGAGCGCTCCAGTTTCTTGTTATCCTTGCCCAGGCAGATTAATACCTTTACTTTTTCGCGGGCTAATGGCTCCAGCGTACTATAGTCGTTGCCTTTGTCCACGCCACCGGCAATCCAGATAATCGGCTGCTTTATACCTTCCAGTGCATACCACACCGCTTCCACGTTGGTCGCCTTAGAGTCGTTGATATAACTCACATCTTTAGCAACACCTACCAGCTGCAGTCTATGATCCGCATTCCGGAAAGCTTCCAGGGACTTGGCAATACTCTCATCAGACACCTGCAACAACTTAGCGACTGCGACTGCTGCCATCGTATTGTACTGGTTGTGCTTCCCAATCAAGCTGGATTTCGAGGCATCTATAGTTCCCTCCACAGCCCCGGCCTTCAGTTCTATTGTTGTTCCTTCGTACTGCACCTTTGCCCCTGTGGCACCTTCCAGCGAGAACGGGATGGTTGTTCCACTGAATGCTGCAGAATCGAAAGCCTTTTGAATATTCTGATCATCTGCATTATAAATGAAGTAGTCGCTACCTGTCATGTTCCGGGCTACACGCATTTTTGAGGCAGCATAGTTTTCCATACTATAGCCATAGCGGTCCAGGTGATCAGGCGTAATATTCAGCAGCACTGCCATGTGCGCTTTGAACTGGTACATGTTGTCCAGCTGAAAACTGCTCAACTCCACCACATAGTAATCGTGCTTGTTGTCGATCACTTTCTCTGCCAGACTCTCCCCGATGTTTCCGGCTAAGCCTACATTCAGGCCAGCACTCTTCAGCAGGTGGTAAGTCAGCAGTGTGGTAGTGGTTTTACCATTTGTACCTGTTATGCAGATAAATCTGGCATCGGTATACCTGCCGGCAAATTCGATCTCAGAAATTACCGGTATCTGCTTTTTGGCTGCTTCCTGTATAACTGCAGCTTTATCAGGAATGCCAGGACTTTTAATGATCTCGTTAGCATCTAATATCTTGGTTAGGGTGTGTGTACCTTCTTCGAATGGGATAGCAGCTGTTGCCAGCTTGGCCTTATACTCGTCTTTGATCTGCCCCATATCCGACACGAACACGTCAAGCCCTTTGGCCTGTGCCAGTAATGCGGCTCCCACGCCACTTTCTCCCGCTCCAAGTATAGCTATCTTCATTATTCGTTAATTGTTGTTCGTTAATCGTTAATCGTAGTCAACTATAATCCTTTAAAATATTTGATCAGGCCATTCAGCATTTGCTTACAGCTGGTTACTTTAGCCATTATTTCATCAAAAGCTTCCTGCTTTACATACTCCTGATCCAGTGCAACATACAACTGTGTTTTAACTTCGAATAAGGAACCCCGTGCTATGTAAAATATCTGAATCGCATCCTTTGCATGTTGCCTACCACAGCCTTCTGCTATGTTCGATACTACTGATACTGCTGCTCGTCTTACCTGATTTGTTAATCCGAATATCTCTTCCTTCGGAAAGCTCTCAGTCACTTCATAAACACTCTTTGTCAGCTTTCTGCACTTCTTCCAAACATCCAGCTCTTTGTAGTCCATCCTTTTCTTCCAGCAACGATAAACGACTTTTACCTAAGCTTCAGCGTTGCAAGTGTCAGAATCGCCAGCATAATACCTACAATCCAGAAACGGCCTACGATCTTAGACTCGTGGTAACCTAATTTCTGGTAATGGTGGTGTAGCGGCGACATTTTAAAGATGCGGCGGCCTTCGCCATATTTCTTTTTGGTGTATTTAAAGTAGCTCACCTGCAGCATGACCGATAAGTTCTCTATCAGGAAGATGCCGCACAGGATTGGAATCAGCAGTTCTTTTCTAACTATAAGCGCCAGCACGGCAATGATACCACCTATGGAAAGGCTGCCTGTATCGCCCATGAACACCTGCGCCGGATACGTATTGTACCACAGGAAACCAACGCACGCTCCCACAAAGGCCAGACAGAAAATGGTCAGCTCACCGGAGTTCGGGATAAACATGATGTCCAGGTAATCGGCGAAAATGGTGTTACCGGAAACCCAGGCAAAGATCGCCAGCGTCAGGCCTATGATAGCGGAAGTACCAGCCGCCAAACCGTCGATACCATCTGTGATGTTTGCACCATTCGATACGGCTGTAATCACCAGGATCACGAACGGAATGTAGAGGTAGCAGGACCAGTTCTGGAACAACGGACCGGCAAAGGCGAACAGGTTGCAGTAATCCAACTCATTGTTCTTGCGGAACGGGATAGTCGTGATCATGCTGTGCACATCGGTATAATGGCGCGAGGCATTAACAGCTGACGTGCTGCCATCGGCAAAAATGTACTGGCGCACCACCACGTCGTCGTTGAAGTAAAGCGTAAGACCAACTATAAGCCCCAGTCCTACCTGACCCAAAATCTTGAATCTACCGGCCAGACCTTCTTTGTTCTTCCTGAAAACCTTGATATAATCATCCAGAAAGCCGATAACACCCAGCCAAACCGTAGAAACCAGCATCAGGATGATGTAAATATTATCGAGGCGGGCAAACAGCAGCGTAGGCACTAATATGGCGAGCAGGATAATCAGACCACCCATCGTTGGCGTTCCTTTTTTCTCCAGCTGCCCCTCCAGACCGAGGTCGCGAATACTTTCGCCTACCTGCTTGCGTTGCAGAACCTTGATAAGCTTACCACCAAAAATCATGGCGATCAGCAGCGATACCAGCACGGCCATACCCGCACGGAAGGAAATGTATTGAAACACACCGGCTCCAAACAGATCATACTCGCGGTCGAGGTATGTGAAAAGGTAGTATAGCATTTAAATATTCTTTACTCTTGGCTAAAAGTTGTTGTTTTGTTTATTTCTCCAGTTGCCGGAAAGTCTCCTGCAGCACCTGCTTGTCATCAAAAGGGTATTTTACACCCTGTATCTCCTGGTAGGTTTCATGCCCCTTGCCTGCAACCAGGATAATATCGTTTTTCTCAGCCAGCATGCAGGCAGATTTTATAGCTTCCTTCCGGTCCAGCACCGACAATGTTTTTTTGTAGTCCAGCGGCTTTACACCTTTCTGCATGTCAGCCAGTATAGCTTGCGGCTCCTCAAAGCGCGGGTTATCAGACGTCAGAATTACTTTATCGCTCAGGCGGCAGGCAATGTCGGCCATCACAGGACGCTTGGCAGCATCGCGGTTACCGCCACAGCCAACTATAGTTATTACTTTTTGCAGCGGTGTGCGGATCTGCTGAATCGTATTCAGCACGTTCTCCAGCGCATCCGGTGTGTGTGCGTAATCCACTATACCTGTGATCTGCGTATCCGACACCACATAATCAAAGCGGCCAGCTGCGGAGTCCAGGGCCGAAAGTATAGTTAGGGTTTCTGTCGGTTCTTCATCCAGCAGCACCGCTACTCCATAGGCCCCCAGCAGGTTGTAAGCATTAAAATCACCGATCAGCTTACACCAGATCTCGTTTCCGTCAATCTCTAAATGCAGCCCCTGAATGGTGTTATCGAGGATGCGCGCCTTGAACTCGGTAGCTTTACGCAGCGAGAATTCATGAACATTTGCCTTGGTATTCTGCACCATCACGGCACCCCGTTTATCATCGGCGTTTATTAAGGCAAAAGCACCTTTTGGCAGCATGTCAAAGAAAGACTTCTTAGCCTTGATATATTCGTCAAAGCTGCCATGGTAGTCGAGGTGGTCGTGCGTGATGTTGGTAAAAACACCGCCTGCAAAAGTTAACCCGGCTACCCGCTGCTGCACCATAGCATGCGAACTTACTTCCATAAAGCAGTGCGTGCAGCCTGCCTGTACCATTTTTGCCAGCAACGCATTCAGCGCTACAGCATCGGGGGTGGTATGTGTGGCAGGTATAACTTCTTCGTCAATCTGGTTCTGTACCGTTGAGAGCAGCCCCACATGGTAGCCTAACTCACGGAACAACTTGTGCAACAGTGTTACAGATGTGGTTTTGCCGTTTGTACCGGTTACTCCCACTAGTTGTAGTTTGGCAGATGGGTTGCCATAGAAATTTGAGGCCATCTGCCCCAGTGCCAGTGCACTGTTCTTTACCACTACATAAGTTGCTGTGGCGTTTTTCTCTTCAGGCAGCTCTTCGCAAACTATAGCTGCTGCCCCGGTATC
>DATBUF010000461.1:0-4190 GCA_036516435.1 Pontibacter sp. | reverse complement strand
CCACAAAGCGCATCATACACATAATAGATCTTGCTCTTCTCCATCTGAACTATAGTTTTAACCAGTTGATAACTATGGCAAAGGTTAAATGTTTACAGCTACGGCGCAAATGACTATATTGGTAACCTGGTTTAACCTGCCAATAGATGAAAACATGTGCCACCCTGCTGCTCTTCCTTTTAACCTTTACGGCAGCCTCTGCCGCTGAAACGGATACACTGAAGCTACGGCAGCACGTCACAACTATAACGGGCACCAGCCAGGCACGCAACCATTTAAACCCGGATGCCCTGAACCAGGTGGCAGCCTATATTGCCCGGGAATTCGGGAAGCTGAAAGGACAGGTGCAGGAGCAGGTATACACTGTAGCCGGCAGCGAGTACCGCAACGTAATCTTCTCTACGGGGCCGGCAGATGCGCCGCGCCTGGTTATCGGTGCCCATTACGATGTTTGCCAGGACCAGCCCGGCGCGGACGACAATGCCAGCGGCGTAGCGGGTTTACTGGAACTGGCCCGCCTGCTCAACAGCCACACACTCCCCTACCGCATTGATTTTGTAGCCTACACGTTAGAGGAGCCTCCTTACTTCCGGACCGAGCACATGGGCAGCTACATACATGCAAAGTCCCTGAAAGAACAGCAGGCAGTTGTAAAGGGCATGCTCTCACTGGAAATGATAGGCTACTTTAAAGATGAGAAGAAAACACAGCGGTACCCTGTAGCACCAATGAAGTTGTTTTATGGCAGCAGGGGCAACTACATAGCCGTGGTGCAGCGGTTCGGCAATGGGAGTTTCGGGCGCAGCTTTCTCCGCAACTATAAAACAGAGGCTGCCTTACCTGTAAAATCGTTGCGGGCGCCTGCTTTTGTTACGGGTGTAGACTTTTCAGACCACCTCAACTACTGGCACTTCGGGTTTGATGCCCTGATGATAACCGATACTTCGTTTTACCGCAACGCCAACTACCACCAGCCAACCGACACCATCCACACCTTAGACTTCCAGCGGATGGCGCTGGTGGTTGATGGTGTTTATGCCGCTGTTCTGAATCTGAAATAATATGCTCTACACTTTCCTGAAGCTGCTTTACAAGGCCGGTCTGTGGTTCTTCTTCCGGAGGCTGGAGGTGCGCAATGCCCATCTTATACCCGCAGAAGGGCCACTACTGGTGGTATCGAACCACCCCAACACGTTTATGGACCCCATTGTGATAGCCGCACAACTGCAGCAGCCGGTTTACTTTATCGCCAAAAGCACTGTGTTCGGCTCCCGGTTCCAGAACTGGATGCTCCGGCAGATGCACCTGATCCCGATCCACCGCAAAGAAGACAACCCCGATACAACTATAAGCAACGACGAGGCTTTTGCGGCCAGCTTCAGTGCACTGCACCAGCAAAAGACCATTCTTATTTTTCCGGAGGGGAACAGCTTTAACCAGCGCAGGCTGCGTAAATTAAAAACGGGCACTGCCCGCATTGCCTTAGGAGCCGCAGCCGAAAGCAACTATAGTTCAACTATAACAATACTCCCCATCGGCCTGAATTACTCTGCCCCTACCCGTTTCAGGAGTGATGTTTTCGTGAATGTGGGAAAACCGATTGCCGTTTCTGATTATGCAGCAGCTTACCAGCAGGATGGCCCGACTGCAGTACTGGCCCTTACCGAGGAGATTAGAGCCCGGCTCGAGAAACTGATCATCCATACTCCTACTGATGAGGAGGATTTGCTGGCCCGCCAGGTAGAAGCGATTTACAAAGTCCGGATTGCACCCGCCACAGCTACTGCCCTGCCCCATGAGCAGGATTTTATAGTGACCAAAGGCATCGTGAAAAGTATACACTACTTCGGGCAAACGGAGCCGGAGCGGGTTGCAGTCATTAAGCAGGAACTGAGCAGCTATTTGCAGCAACTGCAGCGCCTGCACCTGCAGGACCCGGTATTGGAGAAAGGCTGCGGCGATGTGTTACTGCAAAGCATCACCGGGCTGGTGTACCTCTTGCTGGGCCTGCCATTTTACCTGTTTGGTGTTGTGCACAACTACATTCCGTATATCATCCCCTCCAGGGTGGCGCGGGCTGTTACAAAAGAGGAAGAGTGGTTTGCCCCCATCATGCTTACGACCGGCATCTTTACTTTCCCTGTTTTCTATAGTTTGGAAGTATGGCTGCTGCACCACTGGCTGCACCCCGGCAGCTTAAACCTGGCCTTGTACCTGGCAAGTTTACCGCTGAGCGGGTTCTTTACCCTGCATTACTGGAACACCCTGAAACATACACAGGCACACTGGCTCCTGCTCCGCCTCTTTTATAACAAGCAGCAGCTTGTAAACAACCTCCGCCGGCAACGCCAGCACATCTTTGCGCTGCTGGAACAAGCCCGGCAGGACTATCTGCAGAAAGCAGGTTAGCGCCTGAAAGGTTACCGGAAGTATACCAGGCTTGTTAAAATCCGTAAAGGGTAGGTATGCGCCTAAGGTTAACTATAAAATTGAAATGCTATGAAAAAGATAACCATGAACATACTGGCTGTAGGCTTTATCGCTACCGGCGTGCTGGCATCCTGCTCCTCGGAGAACACAACCGGCGTAGAGGCCGGCGATACCAATACAGAGAACACACAATCGGGCACGAATGGCAGCGACCAGTCCGGCATGAGTAATGGCGGAAGCGAATCTGGCATGAACAACGGCGGGCAGTCTGGCTCCGATACCGCTGACACTACATACCAGAATCCGCCGACGGACAATACCAGAAACGGAGACCAGCAATAAAAGCAGCAAGCCCCGGCAACTCTAGAATTGCCGGGGCTTGTTGTTTTATGCTGCTACCTGGCAGCTTTAACTATAGCCCGTGCAGCCGCTGCAGCAGCAATGCCACCCAGCAGGTACAAACCCACTGCCATTGCTTTGGTCTGCGTAGTACGCTCGCTGGGAGCTTCACCTAGCCCCAGCGGGCCCGGCAGCGTTATGGCACCGATTCCGGCAAGGGCACCTAAAAGTGTACCGCGCAACCAGGCATCTTTTCCGGCACCTGCCAAACTATAGTATAACCCGTTCGAAACCACGTCTCCCACCATCGCCCAATCATGCAGCGTTTCATCATCCGGTGGCGTGGCGCCGGCTTTCTCCATCAGTTTGGCAATGGCTCGCATGCCCAGCACATCCATACGTGGCGCCTCCGGTACCACTCTGCGTAAACTCTCGTGGGTCAGCGTTAAAATAAGAGCCCCTCCCAGGCCACCTGCTAATGCTTCTAATATTTTCATAGCTTATGTATTGTTGTAGGTTGATGTATACGGCTTTTATAGTTCGTCTGCTATAGTTAGCGCTGCTAACCAATTCTGATCAGGTCGGCTGCAACGCTGTGCTCTCCGATCTTCCGGGCATCTGTCGGGCTGTCGAATACTACTACCAGGTTCTGCGCATCATAAACGGCTAATCCTTCTGCCTTATCTTTCCCGGTTTCGCTGCCTGTGCCATGTGGCACCTCATAAAGTCGCTCCAGCTCATGGCTATGCACCATACTTTCGTTTTGCAAGGTTACTGCTCCAGGCCACCGGTAAATAGCAATTACACCATCCAGGTCCATAGTTGGGCCGGCCAGCAGGTACATATCGTTGTGCAGAATGCGTAGCTCCCGGATGCCCTTGCCCCTTAAATGCAGAAAGTGTTTTTTATAAGGCCGCTCGGGTAGTAGTTGCCTTAACTTCAGAAGGCCCTCGCCCGCATCTTCCAGTTCCAGCTCCAACACAATGGCCCAGCCGCGCAGCACCGGCCCGCGGAGGCCTAGGTATAGCCTGTTATCACTGATTGCCAGTCCTTCAATATCCAGCCCGTTGTCTTTGCCGGGTATGCTTACGAAAGGGCTGATATGTTCATCTTTTTCAAGTTCCTGTAGTAACGCATTACTAGTTCCGGAGCCCTGCAGCTGTGCCGCACGCAGCATTTTACCCGGGTTGTCAGGGTCAGGACATTCTTTGTAAAGGACGTAGTCTCCGGTTTTGGCATCTTTCAGGATCGGAATGCGCGCTATCAGGTAACGGTTCGGATCTGATTTTACCTGTGCCAGCCGTTTCATCTGTTTTGCTGTGCTGTCGTGCTTGCGGGGCTTTTTGCGCTTCAGACTATGTGAGCCTATCAGCCACAGGTAATTGTTAGCCATGCCCATCCCTTCTATGTCTACCTCGCTA
>DATBUF010000460.1:0-3534 GCA_036516435.1 Pontibacter sp. | reverse complement strand
TCATTCTGAAGCAGCAAAGCCGGCTGAGGCCGCACAGCAAACCAACTGGAGCCAGTTCGGCACCCTTATCTCTGTTTTCTTTTTCTGGGGGTTTGTGGCCGCATCCAACAGTATTTTCATTCCTTTTTGCAAGGAGTATTTTCAACTCGATCAGATACAGT
The DNA here is from genome assembly GCA_036516435.1 of Pontibacter sp. Lineage (GTDB taxonomy): Bacteria > Bacteroidota > Bacteroidia > Cytophagales > Hymenobacteraceae > Pontibacter. The sequence goes on along the minus strand of DATBUF010000460.1, from coordinate 3,373 downwards.
CGCAGCTGGTTGGCCCACACTCCGCAGGCCATGCCCGTTCAGGTACACGGCAAGGGATTTGGCAAAATCATGACTCCAGTGCTCATCCGTCATCTCGGCACCTTCGGGCAGGAACCAGGCGATGTCTTCCACCCCGAGGCCTTTTATGGGCATGCCCTGGAACCAGCGGCGGCGGCAGAATACCTGGTGCTTGCGGCGCAGGGCTATCAGTTTACGGGTAAACTCCAGTAGTTCTTTATCAGCTTTCTCCCAATTCAACCATGAGATTTCGTTGTCCTGGCAGTAGGCGTTGTTGTTACCCTGTTGCGTACGGCTAATCTCGTCGCCGGCTACCAGCATGGGTACCCCCTGCGACAAAAGCAAGGTAGTCAACATATTGCGTTTCTGCCGGTTCCTTAGATCAACTATAGCTTTATCGTCGGTCGGGCCTTCCACACCACAGTTCCAGGAGCGGTTGTGGCTCTCGCCATCCTGGTTGTTTTCGCCGTTGGCCTCGTTGTGCTTCTCGTTATACGATACCAGGTCGTGCAGCGTAAAGCCATCGTGTGCGGTTATAAAGTTAATACTCGCTGTCGGGCGCCGGTAGTCGTCCTGATACAGGTCGGAGCTTCCGGTAAAGCGCTCTGCAAACTCTGCCAGCATGCTGTTCTCGCCACGCCAGTAGTCGCGCATGCAGTCGCGGTACTTTCCGTTCCACTCGGTCCAGCCGGGCGGGAAATTTCCCACCTGGTAACCACCCTCTCCTACATCCCAGGGCTCTGCAATCAGTTTTACCTGCGAGATAACCGGGTCCTGGTGAATGATGTCGAAGAAAGAGCCCAGCCTGTCTACCTCGTGCAGTTCCCGAGCTAGTGTGGAAGCCAGGTCGAACCGGAACCCATCTACGTGCATTTCCAGAATCCAGTAGCGAAGGCTATCCATGATCAGGCGCAGCACGCTGGGCAGCATAACGTTAAGAGTGTTCCCGGTGCCGGTGTAGTCCATGTAAAAACGCGGGTCTTCTTCGGTAAGGCGGTAGTAAGCAGTGTTGTCGATGCCCCGGAACGAGAGTGTCGGGCCCATATGATTACCCTCTGCTGTGTGGTTGTATACCACATCCAGGATCACCTCGATACCCGCCTTGTGCAGCTCACGCACCATTTCTTTAAACTCGTGCACCTGCTCACCTAACTGGCCGCTGCTGCTGTACCTGCCATCCGGGGCAAAAAAGCCGATGGTGTTGTACCCCCAGTAGTTGGTTAATCCCCGTTCTACCAGGTGGCGGTCTTTTATAAAATGATGCACCGGCATCAGCTCAATGGCTGTTATTCCTAATTCTTTCAGGTAGTTTATAGTTACCGGATGTGCCAGCGCCGCATAGGTGCCCCTGATTTCTTCGGGTATATCGGGGTGCTGGTAGGTAAAACCCTTGACGTGTGTTTCGTAAATAACAGACCTGTGGTACGGCGTTTTAGGCGGCTTATCGCCCTGCCAGTCAAAATTGGAATCTATTACAACAGCTTTCGGCAGAAAGGGAGCACTGTCTGTTTCACTGAAACTCAGGTCCTCCTGTGGGTCACCTATTTTATACCCGAACAGGGAGTCGTGCCACTCTACCGAACCGGATATGGCTTTGGCATAGGGGTCCAGCAGCAGTTTATTGGCATTAAACCGGTGCCCCTGCGAGGGATCAAAAGGCCCATGCACACGGTAACCGTATAGTTGGCCCGGTGCAACTCCCGGCAGGTAAGTGTGCCAGATCTGGTGCGTGCGCTCCACCATCGTAATTTTTACCGACTCCTGTTCGCTGCTCACATCGTCGAAAAGGCAAAGCTCCACACCAGTAGCATTCTCAGCAAATAAGGCAAAATTCACGCCTTCACCGTCCCAGGTGGCGCCAAGCGGATACGGGTTTCCGGGGTATATTGATAAACTCATACTTAAAGTTCAGGTGTAATTTAACTATCCGATACTACAGCATTTACAGTGCTGTAAAACATCCTACATATACTTTATTGGCCCTAATTAGTTAGTGCTTCCCTTCAATCAGGAAACAGTTTATTAGCAGTTCCCTAACTTATTCAACTATAAGCCTTTACTAAACAGCATTTTAAGCATATATTTTTTACCTTTTTAAATTCAAAGCGTATACATACTTAAATATTTAATTTACATTTTTCAAGAAAGGAGTTTGTATGAGTACCATACGTTGTATTCTGCAGGTAAAGAAAGAAGGTGTTGTTACTGTAGCCCCAGAAGCAACTGTTTACAGTGCACTGGAGAAGATGGTAGGAAACAATGTAGGCTCCCTCTTGGTAATGGACAAGGACCGCTTTGTAGGCATCATTACCGAGCGCGACTATGCGCGTAAAGTGATTCTGAAAGGAAAATCTTCCAGGGAAACACTTGTGAAAGAGATCATGAGCGAGCACCCGGTAACTGTTACTCCCGACACTACACTGGAGCAATGTATGGCCATCATGACAAACAGGTACATCCGGCACCTGCCCGTTCTGGAAAACAACAACCTGATAGGCCTCGTTTCGATCGGCGATATTGTAAAGTATATGATAGAAGAGCAGCAGTTTATTATTGAAAACCTGGAACAGTATATAACAGGTCATCAGTAAGGTGGCGCTGCCCTAACACCAGCATACCATGGATACACCGGAGAATTATATAGCACCCTTGTGGCCGTTGCTGGTATACGGGGCTATTGTGCTCAGCCTGGTAGCAGTTATACTTGGCTTGTCGTATGTGCTGGGCCAGCGTGGCAAAGGCCGCGCCATGACAGAGCCTTACGAGGGCGGTATAATTAGCGAAGGTTCGGCACGTACGCGCTTTTCCTCGCAGTTTTATATGGTAGCCATGCTGTTTGTGATCTTTGATGTGGAAACCATTTTTATACTTTCTTGGGCTATAGCTTTCAGAGAACTGGGCTGGTACGGCTATGCCGGGGTAGCCGTGTTTATGGTGATGCTGGTAGTAGTGCTGATCTACGAATGGCGCATGGGCGCTTTAGACTTTGGCCCGGATGGAAAGAAAATACTGGCAGCTTATAAGCGCATGCAAAAAATTTAGTTGTTGGTTGTTAGTTTATAGTTGTTAGAATAAAATGTACCCCTTAAACTATATCTGACAGCTAAAAACTAAGAACGATTAACGAGCAACGAATAACTAACAACGACACCCCACCCTGATGCACTAAAAACTACCAACTAATAACCAACCAGCCTATGAAATGGTGGCTTAGTAAACCGGACGAACCAGCCAATGCCGTAAAGGGCAACAGCTCTTACGAGGAAACCGTGCAGCAAAGTATCATGCTCACAACTGTGCAGGATCTGATAGCCTGGGGACGGAAAAACTCCATGTGGCCGTTCCATTTTGGTTT
>DATBUF010000459.1:0-1653 GCA_036516435.1 Pontibacter sp. | reverse complement strand
AAAGCAGGGATCGTGTTCACCCCCGGGAAGCCGGCATCCAGTACAGCAATGGTCATCCCTTCACCACGGAAACCCGCGTTGTGCAGTTCGGTAGCACCAAGCATATTGGCCTGGTGAAAAGCCCTCCCATAAGCTTCCTTCTCTTCAGGAAGGTTGCTCGCAGTAACTGATGTTTGGATAGCGTTCTTCTGATTGACAGCGATACTGGCTGCAGGGGCTGCTACCCTGTTCAGGTTTTGAGAATTCCGGACAAACGATAATCCGTTTACCTGTTCCAGTTGCGCCTGTGTGGCTCTTATAACCACCGCATTAAACCACCTGGAAGTATACCATACTTCGGCACCCGTGTTCTTTATAGTTTGTACATACGCCGGGTCCACGGGCAGGTCGCGGGTAGTTACAGGTATTTGCTGGCGTTGGCGGCGGGCAATGGATTTCGCACTCAGGTACTGTTCCGGTTTTGCTACACTATAAGGTGTGTTGGCTTTATCGCTCAGGTAGATGAGGTATTTTCTGGGTTCGCTGGTTTGTTGCGCCGGCAGCGTACTACTATAAATCTGGAAAATTATAAGCAGCAGGAGCCTTTTCATAGAAACTATAATTTGCCGTGTCCGATCAGTACTTCATAACGCTCATGCCCGTCCAGTATGTAGCCTTCACCAACCTCACAACTGCGGCCACTTACACCATCACAATAAGTCAGCCTGTTAAATACTCTGTGTACGAGGCCAATCCCCCTGGCATAAACCTCTTTTCTATCATCCAGTTGGAAATCGGTAGCAGTGGGTTGCCCCTGTATAATGGTTAACGTGCTATCAAATGTCAGATCGTCTAAACTATAAGGCTGATCTACAGCAGCGTAAGTGTACTGCTCACGCTTTTCATTCTCGTCATAATGGTCGTTAAAAGCATCAGCCTCCCAGGTTTTACCTTCCTTTACCGGAAAAACCAGCTTCACATACCTGGTGTTGTCTTTGGTCAGGATAACCCGGTTATGATCTTTGGTTACTGTCATCACAGAATCATCCAGCCACTCGCTTTGCGCATTTGGCCTTACTGAGCGGATAATTTTGTAAACCAGTGCATTTGTCTGGTCCATAAAAGAATCCACTACCCACTCCCGCATCTGGAAGCTTGTTTCAGCAGGCACGTTGTTCTGGTAGTGTATGTCTGTTACCTCATAAATCCGGTAGTTTCCCACTGCCAGCGGATAGTAATCCAGTCCGCGGGCAGTGGGGTCCGGGGTAACAAAACTCTCGTCGCAACTAAGCGCCACAAAAGCCAGCACAAACCAGCACAACAGCTTTTTTATCATGATGGGAGAACGTCTAAAGTATAGTCGAGGTTATAGTTCGTCTCGATCCAGCCGCCGCCTACTACGTCATCGCCTTCGTAAAATACAGCTGCCTGTCCTGGTGCAATGGCATGCACACCGTGCAGGAAGTGTACTTTCATCTTATCGCCCTCCTGCTCAATTATGGCCTCGGTGCCGGAGTCGTTGTAGCGTACTTTGGTTATAGTTGGTATCGGCTGCCCGATCAGGTTCTCGTACTTCACCATGTTCAGTTTACCTACTGTCATGGCGTTTTTGGCCAGGTCCTCAAAGTTGCCTAATACTACCCTGTTCTGCTCTTTCTCGATGCGGGTAACGTA
>DATBUF010000458.1:0-5595 GCA_036516435.1 Pontibacter sp. | reverse complement strand
GCTGCAGTTCCTCCAGGCGCTCCTTGCGGCGGCCTGTGGCTATAATCCGGTACCCCTGTTTTGCAAGTGCTATAGCTGTAGCGCGGCCTATGCCCGAGGTTGCCCCGGTTACAAGTGCTATTTTAGTCATCTCTGATTATTCAAAGAAAAGAATGAGTGAAATGTTATGGTTGGTCTGCTTCTGCAGCAGGCGACTGTGCTGACTCTCTGTGAGTTTATGCTGGTTCAGGAGGCCGTGCGAGAAACGAATTTCCGGGGCAAACTTAAAGAACGGGTAAAACATATCCACTCCAAAGCCATACTCCAGGGCCATATCGAACTTATTAACTGCCAAACCCATATCCGGATTCTCGTCGCTTTTGCCACTGCCCAGGTCTATGCCTGGCTTTACACCAGCTACCAGGTACATACGGGCGTTGGAGCGGCGCTTTGCTTTTAACTTTAGCAGCACCGGTAATTCCACCATTGTTGAGCTGATGGTTTTATCTTCTGTTGCCACTTCGCCGGTTTCCTGCGGCATGTTCGTAAACTCTATCCTGCGACTGTAGAAACCAACTCCCGGCACAAAGCGGGCATCCAGGTACTCGGCCAGGCGCACATTCAGTACCAGACCTGTGTAAAAGCCGGGGCTGAACTTGGCGTTTACGTTTGTGGTGCCTGCCCCACCGGATGGGTCGGCGGCCAGCTGGTCGGCATACTCCTGCGAATGCTGGATGTTATACCGTGTTAGCGGAGCTGCCAGGTAAAAGCCGTAATGTATCAGTTTGTCGTCGTAGCCGGGCTTGTTGAGCGTGTTTATCTTTTTCTGGGCCTGTGCTGCCGGAGCAACTATAAGTATAGCCAGTAAAGAGAGTAACGTTATTTTCGCCCGGTGTAAATAGAGCTTATGCCAAAAGTGAGTGAATGCCATTTCGTAGTTTTAAATCCAACTTTCTCATAGATGTTAAGGAATGCGCGCCCGTCCGGGAAAGCCTGCACCGACTCGGGCAGGTAGGTATAAGCGGCATTGTCCTTAGAAACGAACTTACCTATCATAGGTAGTATGTTCCGGGAATAAAAATGATACAATTGCTTCATCGGGAAGCTGCGTGGATTCGAGAACTCCAGCACTACAGCCATCCCACCCGGCTTCAGTACGCGGTACATTTCGGCCAGCCCTTTCTCCAGGTTTTCGAAATTGCGTACCCCAAAGGCTACGGTAATTGCATCAAAGGAGTTATCTGCAAAGGGCAGGTTTTCTGAATCGCCGTAAAGCAATTCTATTTTATGGGTAAGCCCTTTCTTCGCCAGCTTCTCGCGGCCCACTGCCAGCATCCCCTCCGATATATCCACACCGGTAATTTTGTCCGGGTTCAGACGCAGCGTTTCGATAGCAAAATCAGCGGTGCCGGTGGCAATGTCCAGTACCTGTTTAGGCTGGATGGGCTTCAGCATGCTCACTGCTTTTTTACGCCAGATAATGTCGATGCCAGCACTCAGGAAGTGGTTCAGGAAGTCATACTTGCCGGCAATGTTGTTAAACATGGTTGCCACCTGCGACTTCTTGTCTCCGTTCTGGTCTTTGTAAGGTACTACGGCCATAGTTGCAATTAAAAAGTAATCAGGCAAAAATACGCTACCTGTACATATAATACATGGTTTATCTGCTGAAAGATAAAAAAACAGGCTGAGCGGGTGCCCAGCCTGTTCTGTTTTATGAAACTATAGTTGCGCAGGCAGCTTTTACAGCCCCCGGCTATAGTTTACTGATTTGCTTTGTCAGCTCTTTCCAGCACTTTAAATTCTGTTCTTCTGTTCAGCTGCATGTTTTCAGCAGATGTGTTCGGAACAGCCGGTCTGCGCTCGCCGTAGCTTACAGTTACTAAACGTCTTTCAGAGATGCCTTTGCTCTTCAGGTATTCGTAAGCTGCAACAGCACGGCTCTCACCAAGCTTCATGTTATATTCATCGCTCGCACGGGAGTCGCAGTGGCCTTCAATGCTTACGTTCACCAGCGGATTCGCTTTCATGTAGGCAACTACTCTATCCAGTTCGTTTACCGACTCCGGACGCAGGTTGTGCTCATCTGTATCAAAGTAGATCGGCTTCATGGCCAGCACGCCTGCACGGGTTGCAGTTGTATCAACGTAGTCGATGTAGAAGTTGCGCGTTATAGTTGTTGTATCGTTCAGCGTCATCGGTACTTCCAGTTCTTCAGTTGTGATGAGCTGCCCATCTTTTGAAAGTTGCACCTGGAAATTACGCCCTGACAAAACATCCACCCGGTAAGAGGCAGAATCAGGACGTGAGATGTCGCGGTAAGAGATCGGGCGCTTATCTGCCTGCAGGCCGTTGAAGATCAACTCTACGCCTGGTAGCGCAAGGCTGTCTACTTTAGAAAATACCTGGCCCTGTACCCGCACATTACGGATATAGTTAATGGTGTAGATATCCTTCTCGCCGTAGCCACCAATTCTGTAAGACGACAGGTAAGCGTAGCTTCCATCCGGGCTCAGACGGTAATATGTATCATCGTCAGGAGTGTTGATCGGAGAACCCAGGTTCACCGGCTTTGCCCATCTTCTGGCAACTGAGTCGTATTTAGAGGCGAAAATATCGTAGCCGCCCATAGTGTTGTGGCCTGTAGAGGCAAAGTACAAAGTACCGGTGCGCTCCGAGAAATAAGGGCTGTCATCATCAAACGGTGTATTGATAGTATTACCGATGCTCTTCGGCGTTCCCCAGCTTCCGTCTTTCTGGCGCTGCGACACATAGATATCCAGGTCACCATTCTCAGAGTAAGCGCTTGTGGAGAAAAACAGGGTCTGTCCGTCTTTTGTAATATAAGCATCTGACTCATAGTCTTTGGTATTGATCTTGTCGCTGATGCTCTTTGGCTCGCCCCATGTGCCATCCGGCTGGCGCTCTGCTACCATTATATCACCATTGTTATCGGCACGGTACAGCAGTAATTTTGTGTCGTTATCAAATAACTGGATAGATGCATCGTGGCTCGGGCTGTTCAATGCGCCTGCTACTCTTTTGGTAGGTGACCACTCATCCTGCCCGATACGGGTTGTCTCAAAAATATCCTCATAATATTCCCCGTCGCGTGCCGGTGTTCCGCCAGTCGCTTCAGAGCTACGCGAAGTAAACAACAGGTAGTTGTCATCTGAGGAGATAACCGGGCTGTGCTCTGAGTAAGCAGAGTTAACTACGCCACCCAGGTTCTTCACAAAAATATCTTTCGGATTAGCTACCTCGCGCTTGGCGTTCTTGGCATGCTGAATGAGCATAGCCAGTTCTTCACGGCGCTCTTCGTCACGGCGACGCAACGTTTTCTGCGCATTCTGGAAGTGCTCAATAGCGCTATCAAAACGGTAGTTAATGTGATCGGCGCGGCCTAACCAGTACTCGAGGTCACGCTCTACATTAGGCTTTATTTTCTGAGCGCGGTACAGGTAATCGGCTGCTTTCTCTTTATCAAAAGTCATGTAGCTGATACCGGCGTAGTACAATGCCTGTGCATTGTTAGGATCTTTGGCCAGTACCTGTTCGTAAAATGGAACTGCCGCTCTGTAATTTTCTTTCGCAAAAAGCTTATTTCCGCTTCTGATCAGCTTCCTGTTGCTCTGTGCTGAGGCCGCCACAGCCACCAGGCACAACAGGGCTATTAGCAAAGAAAATCGTGAAAACGATTTGGCTAATTGATTCATGTTGTAAAGGTTTGTTATACTTTTTGTTGTTTTGACTGATGTGTAAAACTGGAAAAACCTACTACAGGCTGTATGCGCCCATATGTGGTAACTATACGCGTAATCTTAAAATTAGTATATGGAAGTATAGATTTATTTAAACACAATCTATCAGTCCGTTCAGGCACCCACTTTACAGGTAAATTCCTAGTTTTACGCTGCTGCTTTTTACCTGCCCTGCACTATAAGTATGACGTTACTTATATACAATTATATTTAGGCAAATATAGTAATACTATTGTATTTATATATGTTCAGGTATTGCTTTATGTAAAATTACAGGAAAATAGTTCCTTCTGTGTTTCTAAAGTGCTGTAGCATCATTCCTGCTGACAAGTGAGCAGTATTGCCTCCGAAATCAGTAGATGTCGTATAAAAAGCCTTCTTCTGCTATTCCTTTACTACGAAAAACGCAGCCATAAAGCCACTCTACTTTGACCTGAGCAGGTACTTACCAGCAGTAGTCATCTCTCATACTGTGCCCCCTCCTCTTATAAGGAGATGTTTATCAGAATTTATACTTCTGCTCCCTCAACCTGGCTGCTGATTTCGTGCGAACTATAGTTCAGGTGCCTATTTCAGAAAAAGTATCTGGTAAATGTCCAGTGCTCCCATACCATCGGGCCTGTCGGAGGAGAAGTAGGCAGTGCTGCGCTTTTTATCAGGGGTAAAGTACAGGTCGTCGTGCGGTGAGTTGATGGGGTAACCCAGGTTTTGGGCCTGCTGCCAGTTACCATCGCGCATTACAGATTTAAAGATATCGAACCCTCCCATGCTGTTGTGCCCGCGTGAGCTGAAGTAGAGTGTCTTGGTCTCCGTATCTACATAAGCCGCATCTTCGTCGTGGGGGGTGTTAATAGTTGGCCCTAGGTTTATGGCTGCGCTCCAGGTACCATCCGGGAAGCGCTGGCTAACGTACAGATCAAGCCCTCCAAAGCCACCTGGCCGGTCGCTCGAAAAGAAAGCAAACTGCCCATCCTCTGTTATATGCACCGACGTTTCGTTGGCCAGCTGGTTAAGCGGAATAGGCATGGGCTTCGGGTTAGCCCAGGTTCCCTTGGAGCGATCGTAGCTCCGCAAGCCCTCAGCTTCGGCAAAGGTATACAGCAGTTTACCATCCGGCGATATGGTAACTATAGAATGTCCGGATTTCTGGTTTGGTGCTGCCAGGTACTCTTTAGACGGCTGCCACTCGCCTTTTACCTTCATGCTGATGCGTATCTGTTCAGGCCCTTCCGGCGATTTGTGTGCCGAGTAGATCATCTCAGCATCGTTGGCGGTAAGTACCGGCGCATACTCTACATCGGCAGAGTTGATGGCTGCACCCAGGTTTACCACTTGGGCTACCGAAGGCTGTGCCAGCAACGCTATTCCTGCATTACATTCATCTATGCGTTTCCGGATCAGTTCTACATAGTTCCAGTCGGCGCGGCCGGTACCGTATATTTCCTGCTGGTAGTATTTTATGGCTTCCTCAAACTCATAGTTCTGGTGCAGGGCCTCAGCCAGGTTCACGATCACTTTCTGCCCGAACTTAGGGTCCAGTTTGTGTACCTTTTCCAGGCAGAGCTTGCCTTTGCGGGGCTCGCGCATCTCCAGGTAACTGATACCCAGTTTGTACAGGGCCTGCACATTATTCGGATCTTTTTCCAGTACTTTCTGGTACCAACCGGCAGCTTCTGAGAAATCGGCCCGTGCATAGGCTTTGTCGGCACGGCGCATGTTGGCATCCGGTGCATCCATACTGCTGCAAACTATAGCCAGCAGCAGGGCTAACAAGTAAACTTTTATGTTTGCAGGTTTGCGGGCATACTGTACCCGCTGTCTGTACGTTGTTTTCATAGCGCTTCTCCAGGAAAAA
>DATBUF010000457.1:0-3420 GCA_036516435.1 Pontibacter sp. | reverse complement strand
ATCTAAACACCCGGTCATGGCCGGGTGTTTTTTTATTTATACTCCCTGATGCTCAGAAGTTTTGGTCGGCAGCAGGTCATTTACACTACAGTTGCCGGACTATAGTTCCGAACCAGCACATGCCTGTGTTTTCGCCTACTTCTGTGTTCATGTTTCACATCAGCTTTTAGGCATCACCATCCCACCCATATCGGCATGTTGTGCATCAGCAACCAAAATCCAGTTTGATAATCAAAGCTTTATACTCTATATTGCAATAACTACATACTCTCCGCTGATAGGCTCTCTATAAACTTACACTATGTTTAAGCTCAAACACATCCTCATCGTAGACGATGACCAGATCAACAGTCTCTTCTCACGGATTATTCTGGAGGATGCGAATGTGTGCCAGATGGTTTCTATCTGCCAGAGCGCCGTGGAAGCACTTGAACTGTTACGCAGTGCAGACAACGGCGAGACTCTTTTCCCCGACCTTATTCTGCTGGATATTCACATGCCTGGCCTTGATGGTTTTGATTTTCTGGACCAATATTACCAGCTTGGTTACAGCAAGTACCACCAGGCACTTATATCGCTTTTCAGCTCCTCCGACGACCCTGAACACCTGGAGCGCATAAAGCAGTACAACGTAGTTGTCGGCCTTATTAAAAAGCCGCTGTCTATGACTACACTCCACAACCTGCTGGAGCATCACCTTAGCCCTCCGGTAAACAATTTACTATAGTTGCGTATGTGAGTAGGTACGTGTTAAACATAACCAAAAGCATAAACTATGAAACGCATTTTGACAGCCGCGCTGCTGGCAGCGGCAACAACCTTGGCCGCCTGCTCTTCAGATACTAAAACCGGGGAACAAGGCACAGCCACAACCAACACAACCGATGAGCAGCCAACTACAACTGCAGCCACAGACACTACCCTGAGCGATGAGAAAATAGACCTGATGCAAACTATAGCCCAGCACGGCATGCTGCAGGTAGAGTTAGGCAACCTGGCTGCTGCAAACGCCACCACTGATGCTACAAAACAGTACGCACAGGACATGGTACAGACCTATACCAACAAGCAGAAGGAGCTGCAGAAAATGGCTCAGACCTACCAGGTAGAACTTGACACTACATTAAAAGATGACTACCGTAAATACGCCGAAGACCTGAAAGGCAAAAAAGCTGCAGATGTAGATAAAACCTACTGGAAGAACGTATCCGATGCCCAGAAGGAAACACTGGATAAATATGAAAGCGTGCTGAAGAACATTACCGAGGCTGATGCTACGGCTTTTGGCATCTGGGCCCGGACATCAGAGAAAGAGCTCCGCGCACAATATGAGCAAGGGCTGGCACAGCAACAGCAATTAAAAAATGGAATGTAATTTACAGAAGCCCTTTAAGTACGGCCCAGGTATGCTTTGCAAGAATCTTCTGCCCTTCCGCGTTCGGATGCACGCCATCGGGCAGGTTCAGGTGACGCATACCGGCCACTCCTTCTAACAGGAAAGGCACAAAAGCTATATTATTCTTCAGGGCCAGCTCCCGGAACAATACTCTGAACTCTGCAGCATACCGGCCGGGCACAATGGCCGGTATCTCCATCCCTGACAGGATGCACTTCACCTCAGGCCATCTCCGCTTTGCCTTATCCAGTATCTCCTGCAGGTTTATAGTTGTCTCGCGTGTCGGGATGCCGCGCAGGCCATCGTTAGCACCAAGTGCCAGCACAAAAATGCTTACATCCAGGTGCAGCCATTTTTCAAGGCGGTACACCCCACCGGCAGTAGTGTCGCCACTCAGCCCCGCGTTAATAACATGATAATCAGTATACCCCTCCTGCTGCAGCTGCTGTTGTATAAGTGCCGGATACGCCTGCGCCGTTGGCAAACCGTAGCCTGCAGTTAAGCTGTCCCCAAAAAATAAGATATTTTTCATCCTGTAACTTGTACCTGTACTTTAAACATAAACAGCAAAGGGCTACCTCACAGGGTAACCCTTCCATTCTACACCTTCTTACTCCGGCCATAGTATCACCTATAGCCTCATAAGGTTGATTACAATCAAACAAAACGAAAAAAAGCAGGCACAGTTATAAGAAACATAAACAAATTACGTATGTTACTTATTATAAAAACTTAATTTTAAGAGCGTGCCGGAACTGATTCATAAAAAGCCAGCTTTTGGTAATAGATTACAGCCAGTGGCCGTACTATAGAGAGCAACTGCCTGTTGCGGCACTACTTTTGTATATTATACCAGCGTACAACAAATTAAACTAAATGCTATCCTTGACAACCAGATTTAAAATAATATTATCGGTGCTGGCAGTTATACTGCTCACAGGGTCTTTTATTTTTTACCGAACCACTACCACGCCGGAAGGTAAAAATGAAATACTGCTGAAGGTACTGATGCAAGGCCTGAGCCAGGGCCATTACCAGCCTGAGAAAGTAGACGATGAGTTCTCCAAAAAAGTGTTCAAACTATACCTGGAGCGTCTCGACTATAACAAGAAATTCCTTCTGAGCTCTGACGTAGCCAAGCTGCGCAAGTACGAAACCAGTATCGACGACCAGTTACGTGCCGGAAGCTATGAGTTCTTCGACCTTTCTGCCGACCTGATAGAGCAGCGCTTAAAAGAATCGCAGGGGTACTACCGGGAGGTACTTGCCAAACCTTTCGACTTCTCGAAAGAGGAAACGATAGAACTGGACGGTGAGAAACTGGCCTTCGCGAAAGACAAAAATGAACTGAAAGAAGCATGGCGTAAACAGCTGAAGTACCAGACACTCGTACGCTTAGCCGACATGCAGAAAGAGCAGGAAAAGAAACAGCCGGAAGGTGGTAAAAAGGAGACAAAAACGCTGGAGCAGATGGAGGTGGAAGCACGCAAAAAAGTGCTGAGCCTGTACGATGATCTGTATGAGCGTCTTTACCGCATTAACCGCGACGACAGACGTGCTACCTACATCAACGCTGTTGCCAATGTTTACGACCCGCATACCGGCTACTTCCCTCCTAAGGCTAAGTCTGATTTCGACATCGAATTTACAGGCCGCCTGGAAGGTATAGGTGCTTCGTTGCAGGAGAAGGACGGACAGATTAAAGTACATGAGATCGTACCCGGAAGCCCGTCCTACATACAAGGCGAGCTGAAGCCCGGTGATGCCATCCAAAAAGTAGCACAGGGCGATAAGGACCCGGTAATTATAGAAGGCATGCGCCTGGATGATGCCATTCAGCTGATTCGTGGTAAAAAAGGAACAGAGGTTCGCCTGACTGTAAAGAAGCCGGATGGATCTACTAAAATCATTCCTATTATCCGGGATGTGATTGTATTTGAGGAAACATACGCACAGTCTGCCATGATTGATGGCGACAAGAAGATCGGCTACATTAAGCTACCCGGCTTTTATGCAGATTTTGA
>DATBUF010000456.1:0-2866 GCA_036516435.1 Pontibacter sp. | reverse complement strand
AGATTCTACCAAAGCAGGCAACACACGTGCTACAAGGCTATTCCCATCCAGGGTCAGCGTACCGGCCAGCCTGATGCGGGCACCTGCCTGTGCAGCCACCTGCAGGTCGTTTTCCGATACGTTCTCAATGCCGAAGCGCAGTACCTGTTCCGGCTTTATAGTTGCCCCAAAAGCGTGCGCCGCAACCAGACAGAGCTTGTTTGCAGTATCATACCCACCTACGTCCAGCGTAGGATCTGCCTCTGCAAAACCAAGGTCCTGGGCCAGCTGCAAGGCCGCTGCATAACTTAGTCCCTCGGTTTCCATTTTAGATAAGATAAAATTAGAAGAACCATTCAGTATGCCGCTTACCTGCTGCAGCGGTTCAGAACTATAGTAGCTTTCCAGCACTCTGATAATCGGAATACTACCGCCTACCGCCGCCTCGTAGAGCAGTGTGCCTTTGTGTTCCTGCTGCAGCGCTACCAACTCAGGCAGGTGTGTGGCCAGCATTTTCTTATTAGCTGAAATAATGGTTTTACCAGCCAGCAATGCCTGCTTTACAATTACATAAGCTTCATCTGCGTCACTTATGAGTTCTGCAAAGATGGTAATGCGCTCGTCCTGCAAAAGCTCCTGCGGGTTATAGGTAAAAGCAGATGCCGGTAAGCTGCGTGGCTTTTCTTTATCCTTCACACAGATGGGTGCTACTTCTATTCCTGCCCGTTCTATAGTTTGCAACACATCATAAAGGCCCTGCCCTACGCAACCAAACCCAAAAATTCCGAGCCGTACGTTAGCGTTCCTGTTCTTCATAGTATAATTGATTTATTGTTTCAGATTGATAAAATTGATGTATTGCCGCTGCAAGCTGTTCGGTCTCCACCAGAAAACCATCGTGGCCATAGTTGGACTGCAGCAATGCAAAATGAGAGCCTGGCACTGACGCGTGCAGAAACTGTTGCTCCTCTACCGGAAATAGCAGATCGGTATCTACTCCTGCAAACAGTGTTTTCGCTTTCAGGTGGTGTAATGCTTTTTCTGCTCCGCCACGCCCGCGCCCGATGTTGTGCGAGTCCATTGCCTTGGATAGCAGCCAGTAAGTATAAGCGTTGAAGCGGTTTGCCAGCTTTTCGCCCTGGTACACCTGGTAACTGGCAGCCCTGTAGTTGTCGGTAATGCTGTTGCCGGGCTCCTGTTGTGTAAGCTCGTAGCTGCTATAGTGCCTGTACGAAAGCATAGCGATGGCTCTTGCCGTTTTCAAACCTTCCCGACCTGCAGTTTCACTATTCTCTTTCCAGGTAGGGTCCTGGCGGATGGCCATGCGCTGGCTTTCGTTAAAGGCAATTCCCCAGGCAGAATGGCGCGCGTTAGAAGCCACGTGAACCAACCTTTCAAACACATCTGGCTGTTGCAGCGCCCATTCCAGTGCCTGCTGTCCGCCCAATGATCCACCTATCAGCGTATGCACCTTATCCAGCTCCAGCTCCTGCCGCAATAACTCAAAGGCACCTGCTATGTCGCGGTTTGTAAGTTGCGGGAAAGTGTGGAAGAATGGCTGCAGTGTATCCGGATTTACAGATAGTGGGCCGGTAGAGCCATAGCAGCCCCCTAAGGTGTTGGCACAAACTATAAACCAGTCTTCCGGGTTGTATAGTTTACCTTCACCAAACAGGCCGCCCCACCAGTCTGTAAAATCTGAGCTTCCGGTGAGGGCATGGCACACCCATACCGCATTGCTACGCTCCGGGTTCAGTTGCCCATAGGTGGTGTATGCAAGCTGAAAACCGGGTAATGCAGCACCCGATTCCAGCCTGTACTCCTGCTGATAATGAAATATGTGTTGTTGTGCGGACATGGGAAATATTAGTTCAGAACAGGCTCTTCCACGGCTTTTTCTACCGCAGCAAAGGCATGTTCAAAATCTGCTTTTATATCATCAATGTGCTCTATACCCAGAGATACACGCAGCAAGGTTGGCTCTACGCCTGCTGCTGCCTGCTCTTCCTCTGATAGTTGCTGGTGTGTAGTAGAAGCCGGGTGAATGATCAGCGTTTTGGCATCGCCTACGTTAGCCAGATGGCTTACCAGTTGCAGGTTATTTACAAAGGCTTCTGCCTGCTTCTTATCGCCCTTCAGCTTAAAGGACAGCACCCCGCCAAAGCCACGCTTCAGGTACTTTTTGGCTAGCTCGTGGTACCTGCTCGACACCAGCCCGGGATAGTTCACACTTTCTACCAGGTCGTGTTGCTCCAGCCATTCGGCTAATACCTGTGCATTCTGTACTGTTCTCTCTACACGCAGCGAGAGTGTTTCCAGGCCTTGCAGCAGCAGGAACGAGTTAAAGGGACTGATGGCAGGACCAAAATCACGCAGTCCTTCTACCCTTGCCCGTATAGCAAAGGCAATGTTCCCGAATGGCCCGTCGGCCCCAAACACCTCCCAGAAATTCAGCCCGTGATACCCTTCGGATGGTTCAGAGAACTGCGGAAACTTCCCGTTACCCCAGTTAAAGTTTCCGCCATCTATAATGACACCGCCAATGCTGGTACCATGCCCGCCAATCCATTTGGTAGCTGAGGCAGTTACAACGTTGGCACCATGCTCCAGTGGGCGGAACAGGTAACCACCGGCCCCGAAGGTATTATCCACTACCAGCGGAATTTCATACTTCTGCGCCAGGGCAGCTACCTTTTCAAAATCCGGAATGTTGAAACGCGGGTTCCCGATTGTTTCCAGGTAAATGGCTTTGGTATTCTCGTCAATCAGCTTTTCGTAGCTTTCCACTTCGTCGTTTTCAGCAAAACGGGCCTCAATACCCAGGCGCTTGAAAGAGACTTTAAACTGGTTATAACTACCGCCATACAGGAAGCTGGTGCTCACAAAA
>DATBUF010000455.1:0-8516 GCA_036516435.1 Pontibacter sp. | reverse complement strand
GAATGAGCCAAAGGTATAGTGGTCGACCACGGTTAGAAATCGAAATGCAATGAGCTAAGGAAGTTATCGGATAAGTGCAGGAATTATGGAATCAAAGCCAGAAGAAAGAGAATGATTAACCACTACGAAAAATTACAATAGATAAAAAAAACATAAGTAGAGGTAATGTTATAATAATTCACCTGATTCACCAACTGGATATAATTCGAAAAAGGAAACAGGCAGTTAACAAGTGCTAAGTGAGGGTAACTGCGATGAGAATCATTTTTGTTACTCTAAAAACAAAAAGCCCGCTTATTTATTGAAATAAGCGGGCTTTAATGGGTTGTCGTGTAGTCCGTAGGGGAATCGAACCCCTGTTGCCAGAATGAAAATCTGGAGTCCTAACCCCTAGACGAACGGACCATTCTGTTGCTGAATTGCGGTGCAAAGATAGGCATTCTTTAATAGATAGCAAATAGAAGTAATAATTTTTTTCACAGGTCCTGTATATCCTGAGCTCCCATACCCTGTATAAAACCTATTTTAGCGCTCAAACCATCGTTTCGTTATTCCGTTAATGTAGTTTTACAGAAAATAAATCGAAACATCTATTTATATGGCAAGACAAGTTCATTTTACGAGTGTTAGTCCGGAGGCATTCAACCAGCTTCGGGATAAGCTAAAGCAACTCGGACTTACCCTGCAGGGAAACGAAGGAAATATCAGTGAAAAAGGAGTAAACGCCAGGTACAACTATAACCCCGACCAGCAACGACTGGAAATTAATGACCTGAGTGTTGGGTTTCCGGCCAGTATGATGGTGAACACAGATAGCCTGGTACAACGTATGACCCAAATGATAGAGGAGTATGGCGGCAGTGCTGCTTCCTGAAGTGCACTCAGGCGCAGCGCATCCGTATATGCACTAGCTGAGGTAAAATCTTAATGAAAAACACGGAACATAACTATGGAAAACGAATCAAAGCAAAATCAGAATAGCGGTAAGCAGGGTAGCAGCAAACAGCAGTCCGACGATAGTGTACTGAAGCTCCTGCACCCGCATGATATGTCGAAAACGGTAGAATCGGCGATGCACGTGATACAGGGAAATCATGAGAAGTTGCCGGACCTGTTGCAGGATGTTGGCAATATTATCGTGCGTGCTTCGCGCAAGCTTTCTACCACCCAGCTGATTATGATGGCGGGTGCACTAACGGTGGGCGCAGTATTACTTGCCAGATATAGCATGGATGATGATTACGAATATGCAGCAGAGTAACAGCTGATTATCTATTTAAAAGCCTTTGCCCTACGGGTAAAGGCTTTTTTTATGACTTGTAGTGTAGATTAATGGCATAACATTTGTTTCTTGTGCCTATATAGCGCTTTGCTATATAAATTAACCGTCTTAACCAATATATCAGACCATGAAAAAAACGATCACAATGCTGCTGGGTTTACTTATTGTAAGCCTGATGCAGGTACAGGCACAGCAACAGGTGCTTCCGCCACTGGTTAGCGTTACCGGCGTGGGCGAGGTACGGGTACAGCCCGACCAGGTAGTACTCTCAATGGGCGTGGAAGTACGCGAGAAAACGCTGGAGCAGGCCCGCAAACAGGCCGATGCCAAAGCAGCAGCCATCATCAGCTATTTAAAGAAGCAGGGCGTAAGCGAAAAGGATATCCAGACCTCATTTATGAGTGTGTACCCGATCTACACCAGTGGAGAGTATGGCAAAGCTTCTCCGGACTTCTATACAGCTCAGAAAACCATGACCGTGCTGGTCCGGAAGCTTAATAAGTTCGACGATCTGATGTCCGGGCTATATGGCGCTGGAGTGAACAGGGTAGATGGGGTTTCGTTTCAGGTAACAGACATAGAGAAGTATAGAGCAGAAGCACGTAAAAAGGCTGTAGCAAATGCAAAGCAGAAAGCCACAACGTTAACCTCAGAGCTTGGGGCTAAGACCGGGCGTGTATACGCTATAAATGAAACTACAACCGGTGGCAGGCCCATGCCAATTTATGCCGAATCAGCCATGATGAAGACTATGAACGATGCCGCAGCCGATGGGCCTAGTATAGCCGGCGGCGAAGTGATTGTTACCTCAAACGTTAGCGTGAGTTTTGTAATCGAGAACTAAACTATAGTTTACTGCACGCATGGTGCAAGTAAAAAGGCTTCCGGTTGCTCCCGGAAGCCTTTTTGATTTATACCTCTCTAACGTAGCGTTCTATAGTTTTAAATTCACCGGTCTCGTCTGTCAGGAAAGTGAGCGGGTGCTGTGGGTTGGCCAGGATTTCCTGCTCGCGGATGCTCCAGGGCTTCAGCATTTCTTCGAGCATGTGGGCGTAGGCCAGTGGCTCAAAAGGATTAAACACTTCGTTGGTGATGTCGTCAATCAGGGAATCTAATACCAGTTGCTCATCTTCGGGCTTTCCGGGGCGGATGAAATAATCAGGCACCACATTAAAAATATAGGCTGCATAAAACACCCTGGCCTTAAACTCTGCCACTTGTATGGGGTGGAGCTGCCGGTCTTCTGTTAGTTGGTACAGCCTGTTCAGTACCCTCCGTATGATGCCATTGTCGAGGAGTTTGCAAACTATAACTACCGGCCCCAGCTTAATGCTGAATGCCATCGTTGTCAGCTCATCCTGGTACTCAAAAGGCAGTTCGTCTTCGATGGGATCTACCTGCAGTATAAAAATAGAGCAGGGCAGAAAATCAGAGAACACCATGGGCACGCGCAGTGACTGTAGCACCTGGAAAAAGGTCTTGAACCTGCCCAGCATCTGCGGGTTCTCGCTTACCGGGTTTTCCGGCATTATGAGCGGGTCTTTTTCTTTGATCAGTTCAGTAACCAGTGTACCGTAATACATCTTGCCGATCCACTGGAAAATGCGTTTCGGGTCGAGCGCCTTTATACCTTCATAGCCAGCTTCAGCAGCAGCTTCAATCTCCTTTTCTAAAGGCAGAATGTGGCTCATGTGGCAATGGTTGCAGCAGGGGATGGTGAGCTGACTGAACGTAGTAACGCTCTTATCGAGCATCAGTAGCTCTTTGTCGCGCAGGGTGTACTTGTCCTGCATCCACTCGCCGAAAACAGGTGTCCGGTGTTCTTTGGTTATAGTTGTGCCGCACAAAAAGCAGTGTTCGTCGGTAAACTGCATGGTTGCGAACGGGTCGTATAGTTTTAAGTCAGGCATGGCTAATAAAAATTGCGCTGCAAAGATACAAACTATAGCTATACCTGCCGGATAGGAGAGTTATACTTTATAGTTGCAACAAGGTATGGAAACAGATGACATAACGCCTGAATATGCTTTAATCAAATAGGCTTTATGCAAATCAAATTGGTTTTATGTATTAAGGTGCCCTCGCTCGCCTCTGGCGAGTGTGTGCTATAGTTCGGACACTGGCCACTTTCTATACTTCTGCTGTTTCGGATTGAGAAGTCCGAGGAGCAACTACAATTATAAAGTGGCGGGATGTGAGCGAGCTTTTACGTAGCTGTGATCTGATGATAGTAGTATGGTAATGCTGTAGAGATGAAAAACCCTATATTTCCAGTAGCCGGAGCCCCTGCAGGATGTCCAAAGAAAGTGATGAATCTGTGGCGGAAGGGAAGTATAAAAAGAAAGCAGCAAGCCTGTAAGCCGGGTTCTGTCGCTCCGCCCGAAAGCGTGCGTCTTATCATTTATCTAGGCCTGCACTCGCGCACAGGCTCCATCGACCTACCCACTGACATCGGACGAGCAGCCCTTAGCTCCGCCGAAGCGAAGCGCTGCCAGCCTATTTGGTCTTTCAACTCCTGAGGTTTACCCAGCCGGACTGGTCACCCAGCCGCTGGTGCGCTCTTACCGCACCTTTTCACCCTTACCGGTTTGGTTATTAGTTTCTGGTTGTTCGTTATTAGCGAACTAACAACTATTAACAACCAACTAACAACTACATACCGGCGGTAATTTTCTGTGGCACTGGCTGTATCTGTTTCGTCTCCAAAACAGACCCTTCCCGTTAGGAAGCAGGATGCTCTGCGTTGCCCGGACTTTCCTCTCCTCTAAATAGAGCAGCGATAAGACGGCTTGCTGTTTTTCTTTTTATAGATTACAAAAGTAGGTTAAATTGTTGAATTGCTTAATTGTTAAATTGTTTAAATGCCCTGTTAGTTCCTTTAGATCATGAAGCCACTTTAAACCAGCAATTTGTATAAGATGCAACGTATCGCGTCTCTACAACTATAACCTTTTAATTCCAAACTTTCTAACTTACTTCATCCTCACCAGCGTAGCGCCATAGCCGAACTTCTCTTTGCGGGCATCTTCAAAGAATTTGATACCGGGCGTGCGGCTCAGAATCTTCTGTATCTCTTTGCGGAGTACGCCGTTGCCGGCACCGTGAATGAACACAATCTCGTGCATGTTGGCGGCCATTGCCCTGTCTAAGGCGTCCTGAAAGCGGTCTAGCTGTAGTTTGAGCATAGCGCTGTTGCTCATGCCCTGGTGCTCGTCTGTCAGTTTCTCTATGTGCAGGTCTATTTCGTGCTCGGGTGCCTGTAGTTTATAATTGGCGGTTTTCTGCTCTGTGGTTTCGGCCAGCTGCTCCTGTAGTTTTCCGGTATCTATAGTTGTGGGCTTGGTGTCGAGCTGGAACAAATATGCTTCTTTATTAAGAACAGGCGCCGTTTTCTTGCTCTTGTAAAAAGAGTTTGCCCTGAACTGCACGCGTTTGGTTACCGGCTCAAACAAGGCAGATGCCCCATTTCTGTGTTGTAAAAACTGCACCACCAGGCTCGGCCATTTTTCGAAATCTTTCAGGTGATAATGGGAGATAACGCGAGTAGCTTTGGGTGCCAGTTTGTCGTTTTGCAGGCCGCGGTACTGGTTGTTGCGTTCTTCGCCGCTCGTAAACAGCACATCGTAATCGGTGTTGTTAACTATAGTTGCGGCCAGTAACTCTTCCGACTGATGCACCATTGCCAGGTAAATTCCCTTTTCAGCCAGCACAGGAGCAGGTGGTTGCTTGCGGGTAGGTGCATCCACTACAGCATCGGTGCGCATGTACTTGCTTTCCTCGGCGGCAATTACCACAATTTCGCGTCGGGCAACGGGAATGGTAAAATCATTGTCAATGGCTACTTCTACTATATTGTTATCCAGAATTCTGGTAATGATGCCTTCTTCGCGACCAGACATCAGCCGCACGCGGTCTCCTACGTTCATAGTTTCGTTGTTCGTTAATGGTTATTCGTTGACAGTAAAATTGGTTATTGTAAACCCACCCTTAACCCCTCCAGGGAGGAGAATTTAATACTACACCTGCTGGCGCGGATCTGTGATCCGTGACCTATTATTATAGTGGATCTGCGATCCACTGGCCAGAGGCCCAACTATAGTTCGTAAAGGGCGAGGACACACTCTAAACTAAGCAGCCGTCATACTAATTCCCTCCTTGGAGGGGTAGGGGTGGGTTAATACAATTTATGGATTCAGCCACCAACTCTAACAAAGATACGACAGCTTTAGAAGTATAGCGCGTGAAATCTGAAACCATCCTTTCGGTTGTACTCCAAAGCAGGGGCAGGTACTTTTATGATGCTCAGCACGTAGAGCGCGGTGTTCAGAATTTTGCTTCGGCCTTTAAAGTGCAACAGGTTCAGGTCGGGGCTCAGGTAATATTGCCGGTGGGCATCAAAACCCAAACTATAGTTTGTTGGCTCATGATTATATACTACTTCTTCAGCACCATAACCCACTGCTATACTCAGCCACTTCGGGTAACGGCTTTCTTCCGGCAAAAAATCCCCCACATTTACTGACAGCCAGTAGGTTTGCCCGTTATAGTCCTTTAGGGCCTGCTCAGCCAATGTTTTGCCTAACACATTGGGGCGCTCTGCTGCAAAGCGGGTACTATGGAAACTATACTTAGGCATAATTCTTACCTCGCGCCAGGCCAGCTCCTGAGCAACTATAGCCGCCGAGCCTGCCGTATTCGCTACCAGGTCGCCCACAGAGGCGCCGTATTCTTTTTGGTAACCATCAAATACCTCTACCGGCGTTTGCAGCACTACTCCCAACAGGCCGCCATAAACTATAGCTTTTTTATCCGGCACTCCGGCCCAGCGCAGCATGTCAATTCCGGCGCGGCTCTCATGAAAAGCGCCCCAGAAATGGCCCGCTTTGTCCATTTGCTTCCATTGCCTGTTATCGTTAAAGAAATGGAAGCCGGTGCGTTCCTGTTCTGCATACCAGGCCTTGTTTAAGCCAACCAGCATAGCCGAGTAGCCTGCGGCAAACCCGGAGCCTAATAGGATCAGCCGCTGCCTGTTTACCTGCCCCGAATCGGGCATAGCTATAGTTGTAGCGTTTACTGTACCAGCGTGCAGCAGGCAAAGGAGCAATAGCAATATGGCCGGTCGTTTCAGCATCCATCAAAGATACGGATGAGTGGCTAAAAGCAAGGTACAGTTTACTTTTATTGGCAGCCAGAATAGTGCTGCAGTTTGTAATTGTATGAGTAACAGAATATTAAAGTATAAGAAGATAGTGCTGCAATATAGTGCAAACTGAATTATAACCTTATCCTGAAAAAACCTGTATTAACGGGTGCCGAGCGGGGTTATGGCCAGCATCATAGTCCCGGAAGTAAGCATAGAATCCACAGTAACTGAGACCATTTACCGCAAAGCGTGCTGCCAGAAGGGGAGTGCCGGAGCACCTGTTAATACTTATACATTCATCTCACCTTATATGAACATAAAAAAAGTACTTGTTGCTAACCGTGGCGAGATTGCCATCCGGGTTTTGCGTGCCTGCACAGAGTTAGGAATTAAAACGGTTGCCATCTACACTTACGAAGACCGCTACTCGCTGCACCGCTACAAAGCCGACGAAGCGTACCAGGTAGGGAAAGACAATCAGCCCCTGCAACCTTACCTGGATATTGAAGCCATCATTAAAATAGCCAAAGAAAATGGAGTTGATGCCATTCATCCGGGTTATGGCTTCCTTTCTGAAAATCAGCATTTTTCGCAGCGCTGCGCCGATAACGGAATCATCTTTATCGGTCCAAAGCCGAATGTAATGGCCTCGCTGGGTGATAAAATTGCCGCCAAAAAAGTAGCCGTGAGCTGCGAGGTGCCTATCATCCAGAGTAACACCCAGGACCTGAAAACATACGAAATTGCCCTGGAAGAAGCGCACCGTATTGGTTACCCGTTGATGCTGAAAGCCGCTGCCGGCGGCGGTGGACGTGGTATGCGCGTGATCCGGGATGATGAGCAACTGGAGAAAGGCTTTTTTGAAGCGAAGAACGAAGCCCTGAAGGCTTTTGGTGACGATACGCTTTTCCTGGAGAAGTATGTGGAGAACCCGAAGCACATCGAGGTACAGATTGTGGCCGACAACTATGGCAACATCACGCATTTATTTGAGCGCGACTGTTCGGTGCAACGCCGTTTCCAGAAGGTAGTGGAAGTTGCGCCAGCCATCAGCCTGAACGAGGAAACCCGCCAGAAGCTGTACGATTATGCTATCAAAATCTGCTCGGCGGTAAACTATAACAACGTGGGTACGGTGGAGTTTCTGGTGGAGCCGCATACCAACAACATCTTCTTTATTGAGGTAAACCCGCGCATCCAGGTAGAGCATACCGTAACCGAAATGATCACGGGCATTGACCTGATCAAGACGCAGATATTTATTGCCGATGGCTATAGGTTAGATCACGAGGAAGTACTGCTGGGGCCAAACCATATAGTTCGTGCCAACGGAGTTGCCATTCAGTGCCGCATCACCACCGAAGACCCGGAAGAGGATTTTAAACCGGATTATGGCACCATCATCGCGTACCGCAGTGCCGGTGGTTTCGGTATCCGCCTGGACCAGGGCAGTGTGTACCAGGGCGCCAAGATCAGCCCGTTCTTCGATTCGTTGCTGGTAAAGGTATCGGCACAAGCCCCAACCCTGAAGCATGCCGCCATGAAGATGTCGCGCACGCTGGATGAATTCCGTATCCGTGGGGTAAAGCACAACATTCCGTTCCTGCAGAACATCATCAACCATCCTGAATTTATTTCCGGCGATGCGACAGTTGATTTTGTGAAGAACCACCCGGAACTGTTCGTATTCAAAAAGCCGCAGGACAGAGCTACTAAAATGCTGGGCTTCCTGGCCGAGACAATCGTGAACGGCAACCCCGATGTGAAGAAAGTAGACAAGGACCGTGTACTTACCAAACCGGATTACCACGGTTTTAACCTGAACAAAGAGTACCAGCCGGGCACCAAAGACCTGCTCACACAGCTTGGGCCTGAGGAGTTCTCGAAGTGGCTCCGCAACGATCCGCAGATACATTATACCGATTGTACATTCCGGGATGCACACCAGTCGTTGCTGGCTACGCGCATGCGTACGTTTGATATGATGAAAGTGGCCGAGGCTTTTGCCAAAGACCATCCGCAGACTTTTAGTATGGAAGTATGGGGCGGCGCTACGTTTGATGTGTGCCTGCGCTTCCTGCACGAAGACCC
>DATBUF010000454.1:0-5188 GCA_036516435.1 Pontibacter sp. | reverse complement strand
TTTGGGTTGAGCGCTGCTGCCTTCTTGCTATCCTCCTGCGTCGGATTGCCTGCGGCACCGCAACAAGTCAAAGGCGCTCAACCCAAAGACTGTGATCAGTTCGATAGTAACTGCTTGCCTACAGTTAGAGGAGCTATAGTTGCTTCGAGTTTTCTCGTGGTGGTAGTTCCGTAGGGACAGGTCGCGATCTGTCCGCTCTTGGCCTGTAACTATAGAACTATAGCTGCAACTATAGCAAAGGCTGAAGTTTACTGCTGGCGCGGGTTTTCAACCAGTGTCTTATTATGATGTTGAGTTTGTAACTCAACTGGGCCACAGGGCCAAACTATAGCCAGCTACGGTAAGAGGTTGTAACTATAGCACTATACCACTCAACTATAGTAACAGCAGCACTTCCCCTCTCGGGAGGGGTGGGGGTGGGTTATCAGCAACTATAAAACTATAGCCTGAAACTATAGCAAAGGCTCGAATCCCGCAAATCAGAGAAATCCCTTTAATCACTGGTCAAAAAAACAGCCCCGGCTAAAGAATAGCCGGGGCCGCCAATGTATAAACAAAATGCTGTTAGGCAATAGGAGTCAGGTTGATGGCTTCTACAGCTTTGATTTCCGGTACTGCTTTCAGGACCGATTGCTCTACACCGGCCTTCAGCGTCATGGTAGACATCGGGCAGGAACCGCAGGCGCCCAGTAGTTCGAGCTTCAGCACCATGTCGTCGGTTACTTCCAGCACTTTTACGTTACCACCATCAGCCTCCAGGTAAGGTCTGATCTGGTCTAAAGCGCTCTCAATGCGAAGCAGGAAATCTTGATCTACGTTCATAGCTGCCATACTCATTAGCTTTTAATTTCTACAGGTTGTGTTTTGGCAAAAGTGGCGTTACGTACAGAAATCTGCTGCGCCACAGCCTGCGCCAACTCTTTGAAAACACCGGAAGCAGGAGAATCGTTCTGCAATACGGCCGGAGTTCCCGCATCACCGCATTCACGCACGCTTTGTACAAGTGGTATTTGTCCAAGTAGCGGCACGTCATATTTGTCAGCCAGCTCTTTTCCGCCACCCTGCCCGAAGATGTAGTATTTATTCTCGGGAAGCTCAGCGGGTGTAAAGTAAGCCATGTTTTCTACTACACCCAGCACAGGCACGTTAATCTGTGGCTGTCGGAACATCTGCAAACCTTTCATGGCATCGGCCAAGGCTACTTTCTGAGGCGTAGTAACTATAACAGCACCCGTTACCGGCAAGGCCTGCACCATAGTCAGGTGAATATCTGATGTTCCTGGTGGCAGGTCGATGAGCAGGTAATCCAGGTCGCCCCAGTCTACATCCGAGATAAACTGCTTCAGGGCAGAACTGGCCATAGGACCGCGCCAGATCACAGCACCATCGGCCGGTGTTAAAAAGCCGATCGACATCATCTTGATGCCATACTTCTCAACAGGTACAATGTAGTTCTTGCCGTGGTCGCCTTGTATCATGCGCGGGCGCTCCTGCTCCACACCAAACATAGTCGGAACAGAGGGGCCATAAATGTCGGCATCAATCAAACCAACCTTCGCGCCGGACTGTGCCAGCCCGATAGCCAGGTTAGAGGTAACAGTAGATTTACCTACACCACCTTTACCTGAGGCAATGGCAATAATGTTTTTTACGCCACCAACTACAGCGGCATTATCGGTGCGGGCCGAGGTAACGCGCGATGTCATGTTCACCGTAACGTCTGCATCTTTATCCACCATTGTATGGATAGCACGCACACAGGCATTGCGGATCATGTCTTTAAGCGGGCAGGCCGGCGTGGTAAGAATCACTGTAAAGCTTACGTTTTTGCCATCTACCTGCACGTCTTCCACCATGTTCAGGGTTACCAGGTCCTTGCCAAGGTCCGGCTCTTCCACATAGCTGAGCGCTTTTAAAATATCTTCTTTTGTAATAGCCATAATAGTTCGGAAAGCTTGCGCTTAAGTATACCACAAAGATACAAACAAAATCCGTGAGATACAGGTGCCTTTCCCGGTACTATAACACACCCGTCCGGTTATAGTTTAAATATTTTTCAGAAGCAGGTATAGTGGCTTGCAACCTTTTAACAGTGGCAGGGCTCTTTAAGAAGTAGTAAATCAGTGTGTTGCCGATGAGAATAAACCATACGCTCCTGTTTTTACAGCTGCTGGGGCTCTTGCTCTGCCTGCTGGCGGTACTATCTTTTATAGGATCTGAGGAGGAAGAGGCAGCTCCACCGGCCAGGATTGCCGGAAAATGGCGGCTCTTGCGTGTTGAGGACCCTTACAAAGTAGTGATCCCGCCTACCGATGTGGTTCGGGTAGAAATTGCCTTTGTACCTGGTGAGACAACAAATGTGCATAGCCCTGGAGCCAGCACGCTCAGGGGCAATATTTTGTCTGGAGATTTTAGTGGCAGTGTATCGTTTAATGCTGATGGAAGCAAAGGAGCCCTGCAGGTAAGGAAGCTCAACCTGAGTGAACAACTTCTTCCGGACGGGTATAAGCAGTTCGATGACTATTACCTGCAGCAACTTGCCCGTGCCACCTCCTTCCAGGTCAGGAAAGACCAGCTTATTATTTCCTCCCAGGGTAAAGCAAAACTGGTTTATACCCGTGCCGGCGACAGTTAGCCCCTGTGCTGCGTATAGTACTTTAAAAAACAAAATGGACAACATAAGGCTGGAAGTAGTACTTGGCGATATTACCAAAATAACATCTGATGCGATTGTGAATGCGGCTAACAGCAGCCTGTTGGGCGGCGGCGGGGTGGACGGCGCCATTCACCGGGCTGGCGGACCGGCTATACTGGAGGCATGCAAAGCTATACGCGCTGCTCAGGGTGAGTGCCCTGCCGGAGAGGCTGTTATGACCACAGCCGGTAAGCTGCCTGCCAGCTACGTGATACACACCGTGGGCCCTGTTTGGAGGGGCGGTAACAGCGGTGAGCCGCAACTGCTGGCCAACTGCTATAAAAACAGCCTGCACCTGGCCGATGCGCACCAACTTACAAGTATTGCCTTTCCCAACATCAGCACCGGCGTGTACGGTTACCCAAAGCAGCAGGCTGCCACTATAGCGGTGCAGGCAGTTAAACTATACTTCGAAGAACATACAGACTCAACTATAGACCAGGTGCTGTTCGTGTGTTTCGATGAGGAGAACTACAAACTATACCAGGCGCTGGTGAGTAGGTAATTTTGAATTTTGAATGAGTGAATGTGTGAGTAATTCTGAACGGCGGAATAGTCAGAAAGCTGAACGAATAGTTAACTCATTAAATATCTTTTCAGCCCATTAATTTAAAATTCTGCAAACCTTGGTTCAGATAATCTTTAATTCACACATTCACTCCATCACTCATTCAAAATTGAGACTAACTGCTATCTTTGCTATCCGCTTATAGTTTTACCATGTCCCTAATCCCAAAAGAAACTGTTGACCAGATTATTGCCCAGGCCGATATTGTAGAGGTGGTGGGCGATTTTGTTTCTTTAAAGAAGAAGGGGCAGAACATGTGGGCCTGCTGTCCTTTCCACCACGAAAAGTCTCCCTCGTTCTCGGTTTCGCCTGCGAAAGGCATTTACAAGTGCTTTGGCTGTGGCAAGGCCGGTAACTCGGTGCAGTTTATCATGGATGTGGAGGGCTCCAGTTTCCCGGAGGCCCTAAAATACCTGGCCAAGAAGTACGGCATCGAGGTTCCGGAAGAAACTACCGTTGAGTACACGCAGGAGCAAAGCGAGCGCGACAGCCTGTTTATAGTTTCAGACTTTGCCAGCAAGCACTACCAGCATAACCTGTACAACCACGAAGAGGGAAGCATAGGGCAGTCGTACCTGAAGCAGCGTGGCATAAGCGGGGCAACTATAAAAAAGTTTGAACTGGGCTATAGTATAGATGCCTGGAGCGACCTCACCGACGCCGCTCTGAAGGAGGGCTACAAGCAACAGTACCTGGAGGCCACCGGCCTGACTATAGTTAAAGAGGACAAGCGTTACGACAGGTTCCGGGCCCGTGTCATGTTCCCGATTCATAACGTGTCGGGCAGGGTAGTGGGCTTTGGCGCACGCACGCTCAAGTCCAACGATAAAAAAAGTCCGAAGTACCTCAACTCCCCTGAGTCGGAGATCTACCATAAAAGTAATGTACTGTACGGGCTGTACCAGGCACGGCAGGCCATGCGCATGCAGGACATGTGCTTGCTGGTGGAAGGTTACCTGGATGTGATCTCGTTGCACCAGGGCGGCATCGAGAATGTGGTGTCGTCGTCCGGCACTTCTCTTACAGAAGGCCAGATAAAGCTTATTGCCCGCTACACGCACAACATTACGGTGCTGTACGATGGCGATGCGGCAGGTATTAAAGCATCGTTGCGCGGCATCGACCTGATTCTGGAGCAGGGATTGAACGTGCAGGTAGTTACTTTTCCGGAGGGGGAAGACCCCGATTCGTTTATCCAGAAAGTAGGCGACACAGCGTTTAAGGCCTATGTAAAAGAGCACGCGCAGGATTTTATTACCTATAAATCCAGCCTGTATGCCGAAGAATCGAAAGGCAACCCGGTAAAGAAGGCCGAAGCGATACGGGAGATTGTTACCACTATAGCCAAAATACCGGACTCTATCAAGCGTACGGTTTTCTTCCAGAGCTGCAGCCTTATTTTCGATATCGACGAGCAGGTACTGATCTCGGAATACAACAAGATACACCTGCAGGAGCGGCAACAGCAGAAAACCGGCAGCCCTTCAGGGAATGTAGCGGCGGCACAGCCTATAGTTCCAGAGCCTGAAAAAGAAGTACCGGAAGTGGAAGTAACAAAACGTTACGAGCGCGAGATCGTGCGCATGATTCTGCACTACCCCGACCAGGAACTGGAAGACGGTATTACGACCAGCCAATACATGCTGGAGCAGCTGGACGACATCGAATTTATTACGCCGCTTTACATCCAGATCATAGATTTTGTAAAGCAGAAGCTGAATGATGGTACGCTTCCGACTGCCAACGACTTTATAACCTACCCGAAAGAAGAGATCAGGACAGAAGCTATTTCGCTGCTCTCAGAGCCTTACGAGATTAGCCCGAACTGGGAAACGCACCAGGTTTATGTGCCCCGGGAAACCGATCTGTTGTCTTATGGTGCCGAAAGAGCCGTATTGCGCCTGAAGCGGAGAAATGCGGAGCTG
>DATBUF010000453.1:0-3008 GCA_036516435.1 Pontibacter sp. | reverse complement strand
CCGCCACACTTGCCCGTGGAAGCAGCTTGCCATATTTTACAGCAGCACCTTCCTGATGGAATCTATCCAAGATCAAGAAGCAGCTTATGATTGACTTTTAAAAGGAATATATTGTAAGGAAAGTAACATACTCCGTGTCAGCAACTTTTCTCCAACTGGCTCCTGGTGCAGCTAAAAACCTGCCATTTATCCTCCTAAACACTACTTTCAGGGTCAGAAATGGTGCGAAAAGTAACACGTGTCTATGCTATAGTTCTTCACGTTTTTGATGGGGTAGCAGCAGGAGTGTGCTCTAAGCACGGAGGTGAGCCCCCTTTGTTTTTTAGGGCTGCTTCATTCTTCCATTTTGCTCTCGCTCGCGCCCCGCGAGTATGAATTACCTGCGGACTCTGGCCGCTTAAACCTGTACTTAGCGCACAGATGCCGGGACGCCACGAAATAACTCACACTCGCCAGAGACAAGCGAGGGCGTTTTGATGTTGAGATTTTATAGAATGAGACGCCCCTGCTTTGTTTATACCTATAAAAAAGGCCCTACCAAAGTGGCAGGGCCTTTATAAATACGGGTTATTGGTTACTGCATCAGGTATATTTCTGTTTTACGGTTAGCTCGTCCTTTCTCGTCGCGTACTTCGTTCTCAAGTGTGATCGTAAAATTCTTCCCTCCGAAATACTTCTCGATATAATTTTTCACCTGCAATGCACGGTGGCGGCTAACATTGTCTTTTGCCTCTGCCGTGCCGTATCCATCAGAGTAGCCCCTTATGATAAAGGCTGTGCCTTCCGGCTGATTTCGTAAAAACCGTGACAAGGCAGATACTTCCTCCAGCCCCAGGTAGACACGGTTAAACCCATAGAAAAGAGTTGCTGACGGGCTTGCCGCTTTCACTTTCATAACCGGCTCCGGTGCCACCTCTTCTACCAGGGCTATTTCTTCCACGGAAACAACTACTTCCTCTATAACAGGCTCCAGCAGATAAGCCGTGTAGAACGTGTCGTTTTCCGTAGAGGCTGAGATCCACATCTGGCGCTCCTGCAGTTTTTTATAGTAGGCATTGTAAGTATTGGCCTTGTTAATAACAGCCTGAAGCTTAACCGGCGCTCCTGCCACTCCTGCCGGGCTCAAAGGCGCACTATAGGTATAGGCTACCGCCTCTTGCATACGTGCAAAGTAGAGTGTATCACCGGCTACAAAAGGGGCGAACTCGGCCTGGCGTGTATTCACGCTCCTGCCCAGGTTTTTAGGTTTGCTCCAGCGGTTGCTTTCCCAGCGGCTCACGTACAGGTCCTCATAACCACGGCTCCTGCCCAGCTCCGCAGATACAACCAATGTATTTTTGTCTTCTGACAAGTACAGGCCCAGGTTAGCAGAGTGGTTCTTCAGCTTTGGAAGTTTACGCTCCCCTGTCTTTTCAAAACTGCCATCCTTCACGGTGTAGAACGTGATAGTTTCTTCGTTTCGGCCATTTTTCTGGTACACGTACAGTTCGTTACCCGCTCCATTTCTACCAATCACAGTATTGATGATGCCGGTATTCAGTGCAGTTTCTTTCTGTACAACTTTATCCAAGTTCTGCTTTCGCTCACTGTAAATGTATTGCCCGCCAGCTTCCTTGCGCGTAAAAACCAGCAGGTCATTTTCCAGGACCATAAAGTCTGCTATTTCCTGCTCGGAATGCATTACGGGTGCCTGAGCATTGGCGAATGTTCCGGCAGCCAGCAGTATAGCAATGGTATAGATTATTTTCTTCATTGTCTTTTCCTTTTAGCTTACCAGATGGTTACTTTTTTTCCATACTTCGGATACTTCACCGGGATCAGGTTATAAGTCACCATGATCTCGTTCGTAGCCTTGTTTATGTACCTGGCATCGGCTGTGGGCACTTCGTACACATACCCGATGCGCAGCTGGCTGAGCCTTACGCCACCCTGCACCGAGTAGGCCAGATCTTTGCGGTAGCCGGCGCCCAGCCACAGCATGTTCTGGTACACGGCTTTCAGCTGTCCTTCCATGGTATCATCCAGCTTATTGTCGTAGCGGTAGAGGCCGTTTACTACCATCCCGATCTGTTCGGTAAGGGCGGTACGGTAACCTGCCTGCACCACGTGGTGCTGCGGGAAGGTGCTGTTCAGGTAATCATCCCCGGTGCGCATCTTGCCTTTGAGAATGTCCTGCATGGCGTAGCCCAGGTAAAAGTTTTCGGCTGTGAGCATCAAACCCATGTTCAGGTCAAATTTGCCTATTTTGGCTGTCTGCCCGTTAAAGTTCTCAAACTCGGGGTCACCTTCCTGATCCAGGGTCAGTTTGCTGGCATCCAGCTGCTGCGAACTATAGGTAGCGGCAGCCCCCCAGCGCAAACTCAGCTTCTCAGAAAGGCGCACACGCGTGCCGTAGCTCAGGTGCAGCTGTGTTTCTGAAAAGGGACCGAAGCGGTCGTTGAGCACAGCCAGCCCGAAAGCATGCTTGGCTTCCAGCTGGCGGTTATAGGTATCCGGCTGTCTAGTCTTGAGCAGACCGTCTTTTTTCCAAGCGGCCATGTCAGCCAGGTCCAGTTCGGCAGAGGCAAAAATGGTTTTCGGGGCATCTTCAAAACCGGTCCACTGGTTGCGGTAATAAGTCTTGAGCATAGAGCCCTCGTAGCCGGTCAGGGCCGGGTTAAAGTACTGCTGAAACAGCGAGAAATTGGCCACATGTTTTCTGTTCTGGGCACTGGCGCCCAGAACAGAAGCCACAAGGGCTACAGTTAAAAATATCTTTTTCATTTTAATTACTTCTTAAGAATGGTCACAACACCTTTTTTCACCAGGTTGATGTCCTTCACCTGCACAATGTAGAAGAAGGCACCCTGCAGGACTTGGCCATTGGCGCTGCGTCCATCCCAGGCCATTTCCGGATCGGTACTATGGAACAGGCGCACACCCGAGCGGTCAAATACTTCAATCTCCACGTTGTTGTAGAAGCGCAGTTCCGGAATAGACCAGGTATCGTTGATGCGGTCTCCGTTTGG
>DATBUF010000452.1:0-3451 GCA_036516435.1 Pontibacter sp. | reverse complement strand
TTCTTTCCGATTAAAGCATTACAGGCTTGGCTCATATGAACAAAAAGCAGCTTCGAAAGAGGCTGCTTTTTTTGTGCCCTTAGCATGCTAAGTAGGTTTGCGCTTATGTGCCCGTCACTACCTTCAAAAGCAAAGTTGTAGTCTTCACCAGAAATATACCCTCAACGTATAACCAAATAGCTTTACCTCCAAACTCTCCCTCACCCTCCAACTTTTGCCAGGGCGCTAATTCATGGCCTCCGAAAGATCAACTATGGGCCTCCTGTAAAATTGAGTTCACACTAAAATATTAGCTACTATGGAAGCATTTGATCAAAAATCCATCATTATCACAGGCGCTGCCATGGGTTTGGGGCTGGCGGCAGCAAAGGAGTTAGCAAGTCGGGGAGCAAACCTCACCCTGCTGGACTTTAATAAAGATCAGTTGTCTGATGCTGCCGGTAACTTAGCCAAGGAGTTTCCATCAGCAAAAATTATTACTGTTGTAGGCGATGTCTCGAGTGAAGAGGATGTCAAAAGGTACGTTTCTGAAGCAGAGAAAGCCTTTGGCCGCATAGATGGGTTGTACAATAATGCTGGTATAGAGGGCCGCCAAGCACCCATAGCGGAGTATGATATTCAGGTATTTAAGAAGGTGATCGACATTAACCTGATGGGTGTTTATTATGGCATGCGCTATGTTATTCCGGTGATGCAAAAGCAGAAGTACGGGCGCATTGTAAATGTGGCATCAGTAGGAGGCATACGCGGCGTGCTGAATCAGGTAGCCTATGTAGCAAGCAAGCATGCTGTCTCTGGCATGACGAAAAATGCTGCTCTGGAGTACGGTAAGGATGGTATTATTACGAATGCCATTGCCCCGGGAGCCATACTTACGCCCATGGTTGCCGAGGCATTCAGAGAGGTTAATCCGGATAACCCGAAAGCAGCAGAAAGTGAATATGCCCAGCGGAACCCGACACGGCGCCTGGGTTTACCCGAAGAGGTAGCTAAAGTAGTGGCTTTCCTGTTAAGCGAGGCTGTGTCTTACGTAAATGGCCAAACTATAGCTATAGATGGCGGCGAGTCCAATAGCTATGGAAATTCCTGATTACTATAGTTGATGTGTATGCCTTAAAGTATACAGCTTCCCTTTTATCCAGAAGATCCGTAGCAGCGCGACTTATAACTATAGTTTGCAACTGGTTTGTTGCTGGTGTTCATCGCAACTATAGTTCCACAGGCTGGAGACCTGCGGCTATCCTTTCTACAAGTTATTGCTATGTTTAAGTTGGTGGTAGAGTAAAGTATTAGCTGTATTATTTTAACTTGTCCGTCCCGGCACAACCCTGTACAACAGGCATAAGTATGAGTACAAGTGCCTTTGTTACAGAGGCATTTATATACTAACTCAGCTATCTATGAACAAACTTAAAGGGAAGATCGCGTTAATAACCGGTGCAGATTCAGGTATCGGCAAGGCTACAGCCATCGAATATGCCAGAGAAGGAGCTGATATCGTTATCTGTTATCACAAAGATGAAGAAGGTGCTGAAGAAACACGTCGGGAAGTGGAAAAGCACGGCAGGAAGGGCGTTACGCTGCAGGTAGATATCAGTGATGAGCAGAAAGTAGAGCAGCTTTTTGAACAGGCACTAAAGGAGTTTAGAACGATAGACATCCTGGTGAATAACGCTGCTGTAAACGGCTCCGGCATAAACGTGGCCGATATGAGTACCGAAGTTTTCGATAAAACCATCCGCACCAACCTCTACGGTACCTTCTTCTGTTCCCGTACTTTTATCCGGCACCGCCAGCAGCAGGGAGGTAAAGGCAAGATCATCAATGTATCGTCGGTGCATGAAGAGATTGTAGCGCCTGGCACAGCAGACTACTGCGCCTCTAAAGCGGCCGTGCGCAACCTTACCCGCACCCTGGCACTGGAGCTGGCCGAAGACGGCATTAACGTGAACAATATCTGTCCCGGCATGATCCTGACCCCCATGAACCAGGCAGCTATAGATAACGATGAGGTGCGAAAGAAAGCTGAGCAAAACATCCCGGTGAAGAGGGCCGGAAAACCAGAAGAAATTGCGAAGGTGGCTGTGTTTCTGGCTTCTGACGATGCTGCTTATGTAACCGGCTCGAGTTACTTTATGGATGGCGGCCTTTCGCAGAACGTAGGACAGGGAGCGTAGACAATGTATAAACCGGCCACCTTGTCAGCTTAAACCTTGCGGTGCGTTCTTTGTTAGAGCAAGTATAATTACCATCAAGTAAAGCATCAAAGTCATGAAAATAGCAAAAGACCCATCAGAATATAATGTACTTACCCCGGAAGAAGCCCGCATTATTGTGCACAAGGGTACCGAGTACCCCGGCACCGGCGAGTATAATAACCACAAAGCAGAGGGCGTGTACCTGTGCCGCCGCTGCAACGCTCCGCTTTACACTTCAGAATATAAGTTTGAGTCACATTGTGGCTGGCCGAGTTTTGATGATGAGATTCCCGGCGCTGTGAAGCGCGTACCGGATGCCGATGGCCGCCGTATTGAGATTGTATGTGCCAACTGCGATGGGCACCTGGGCCACGTATTCGAGGGTGAGTACCTCACGCCTAAAAACATCCGCCACTGTGTAAACTCACTCTCGATGAAGTTTGTGCCGCTAGAGGAGCTGGAAAAGAAGGCATAGGTAAACTATGTTCAGGCACAGGAGCAAGATACAGGCAAGCGAGCAGGCTAGCGGAATTTATAGTTGTGCTAACTGCGGGCAGGAGTTGTTCGAGGCAAAGTATAAATTCGAGGTGGGCTCCGGCTTTCCGAGTTTCTGGGCACATATGGGCGAAAATGTGACACATAACCCGCTAGGCACGTATGGCCGGGAGCGGATTCAGCTTTTATGCAGCCGGTGTAAACAGCACCTGGGCCACTTGTTTGAGGATACCCGTACCCCAACCAACGTACGCTACTGCATAAATGCCAATGCGCTGAACTATAAACTATAGCATACTTAAGAACACAAATCAATGGAAACAGCAACGTTTGGGAATGGATGCTTCTGGTGTACCGAGGCAGTTTTTCAACAACTAAAAGGTGTGGATAAAGTGGAGTCGGGCTATGCAGGGGGGCATGTGGAAAACCCCACCTACAAGCAGGTATGTAACGGCACTACAGGCCATGCAGAGGTACTTCAGATAACTTATGATCCACAGCAGATCAGCTATGAAGAGCTGCTGCGCGTGTTCTGGGAAACACACGACCCGACTACCTTAAACCGACAGGGAAACGATGTGGGACCGCAGTACCGCTCTGTAGTTTTTTACCACAACGAAGAACAACGCAAGCTGGCAGAACAATATAAACTGGCATTAGATGAGTCCGGCGCTTTCGATGATCCGATCGTTACAACTATAGAGCCGCTCACCAATTATTACCCTGCCGAAGGTTACCACCAGAATTATTTCCTGAAC
>DATBUF010000451.1:0-8625 GCA_036516435.1 Pontibacter sp. | reverse complement strand
TTTAGCAAGCCAACCCGCATCAGGGAGTTTTTAAATGCTGCAGAGTACATCGAACTGTTCACCGAGGCTGCCGAAAACGTGGGAATTGACGCGGCAGATGAGTTTGCTTATTTTGGGCTGGATATCAACTCTCCCTACGATCAGAACTGGGCCGAGGAGCCTTTCCGGACCGGTAACGTGTCGCAGTACGAGCTATCCTTAAATGGTGGCAACGAGAAAACCCGGTTTTACCTGAACGGTAACTATAACACCACCAACGGTATTATAGTAGGCAATCAGTTCGACAGAGCCAGCGGGCGCCTGAACATAGACCATAGCATCTCCGACAGGTTCAGACTGGGCACAAACCTTTCGCTCATCCGCACGCTGAACAAGCGTGTATCCGACGACAACGCTTTCTCTAACCCGATCCAGTTGAATGCCATCCCTCCCATTCAGCCTAAAATTGACCCCGAGACAGGCGAACTGAACCGCCGCACCTTATACTATAACAACCTGATTGACCAGCGCGACGGCTTTAACGATGCCCTGACGTACCGTACCATCAGTACCGGGTTCCTGGAGTATGACCTTCTGCCAAACCTGCAGTTCCGCACCGAGCATGGCATCGACTTCCTGAACTTGCAGGAAGAACTATACCTGGGCAGACTCACGGAGGATGGTGGCCCCAGCGGTTATGGTTACAACGCGCAGTTCACGTCTATCAACTATAACACCAACAATACCCTGAACTATAATACCCAGTTCAACGACATCCACAAACTCGACTTTCTGCTTGGCTTCAGTTACCAGGATGCCAACGCCAGGTCTTCGTCTGTGGAGGCTCGTGGTTTCCCAAGTGACAGGTTCAAGAAAATTGCTAGCGCCTCGCGCATCATCAGCGGCAGCTCCACCGGCACCGATTATGTGTTTGTGTCTTACTTTACGCGTGTCAACTATGTACTTAACGAGCGTTACCTGTTCAGCGGCAGCCTGCGTGTTGATGGCTCCTCAAGGTTTGGTAGCGGTAACCGGTATGGTACTTTCCCGGCAGCATCGGCAGGTTGGATAATTACGGGAGAAGACTTCCTCCGCGACAATGGTGTTGTGAGCTTCCTGAAACTGCGCGCCAGCTACGGGCTTACCGGTAACGCCGAGATCGCCAACTTTGCGCCACTGGCACTCTACAGTGCATCGGCCTACGAAGAAGAATCCGGCCTGATTCCGACCACGCTCCCCAACCCGGACCTGCGCTGGGAGAAAACGAAGCAGTTTGACATAGGCATCGACTATGGCTTCTTTAACGACCGCATTACGGGCGAGATAGATTATTACCAGAAAAATACCGAAGACCTGCTCCTGAACATGCCGCTACCGGCTACCAGTGGCTATAGTACCATTACCAAAAACATTGGCAAGCTGGAGAACAAAGGAGTGGAGTTTGTACTGAACACGCAGAACTTTGTAGGAGCATTTACCTGGAGCACCAACTTTAACATTGCCTTTAACCGCAACAAAGTAACCGACCTGGCAGGCAACACCATCTTCGGAAATTCCCGTGGGCTCGGCCAGATACGCGAAGGCGAACCGATGGCCGTGTTCTGGGCACCTAAATATGCCGGAGTAGATCCTGACAACGGCGATGCGCTCTACTACGTGCGTGCCGGCAGCGACGAAACAACCAACAACTATAGTTTGGCCGAGTCGCAGCGCGTGGGTAACCCTAACCCGAAGGCACTGGGCGGCCTGACCAACAATTTCTCTTATAAGGGTTTTGACTTGAGTGTGCTGATGCAGTTTGTGACCGGGAACGACGTGTTTAACATGGCAGGCTTCTTCCAGTCGGTTAACGGCGACTTTTTTGATAACCAGACAAAAGACCAGCTGAGAAGATGGCAGAAGCCAGGTGATATTACCGATGTGCCGCAGGCGAGGTTGTATGAGGGTAACGGAGGCGGCAGATCGTCGCGCTGGGTACAGGATGGCTCTTTCCTGAGAATAAACAACGTGAACTTAGGCTACAGACTACCGGCAAGGCTTATAGACAAAGTACACCTCACATCGGCCCGTATTTACCTGCAGGCAACCAACCTGGCCACCTTCACCGATTACGATGGCTATGATCCGGAAGTGAACACCACTTACTTCGGGCGCAGCAACGTAATGCTGGGTCACGATTTTTATACGCCGCCGCTGGCTAAAACCTTTACCATTGGTGTTAATCTTGGGCTATAACCCTTAAAGCAGCATTATCATGAAACTGAGACATAGCATATTTACAACCTTACTCTTTACGGCACTGGCCCTGACCTCCTGCGACGACCTGCTGGATGTGGAGCCGCAGCAATCAGTTGATGCCCGTGATGCCATTAATACCCCGCAGGACCTGCAGGGTGCCGTAATCGGTATGTACTCTATACTGGGTGGGCCTGAACTATACGGTACTAACCTGTTGCTGCTACCGGAGTTGCAGGGCTCGGAAGAGAACCTGAGCTGGGTAGGTACTTTTGTAGGCTACCGGCAGATCAGCAACAAAAACATGACTGCCGACAACCCGGAGGCCCAGCGCACCTGGGTATCAGCTTACGAGGCCATTAACCTGGCTAACATTATTCTGAGCAAGCTGGACATTATGAAAGAGCAGGAAGAGCGTGACCGCGTAGAAGGAGAAGCACTGTTTGTAAGAGGCCTGATGCACTTTGAGCTGGTAAGAATGTATGGCAAGGCCTGGAATGACGGCGACCCTACCGTGAACCTGGGCGTACCCATCCGCATAACAGCCGTTACAACAGAGGCCGAAGCTGCCCAGCTGCCTACACGCAATACGGTGGCCCAGGTTTACGCCCAGGTAATAGATGATCTCACCAAAGCCAGAGACCTGCTGCCGGAGCGCAATAACGAGCGGGCCACTACTTATGCCGCAAGCGGATTTTTATCAAGAGTGTACCTGCAGCAACAGAACTACACAGGTGCCCGCGACGAGGCTGACCGTGTGATAACAGAAGGTGGCTACGAGTTAAACCCATCGGTTGCAGCTATTTTCCGCAACGATAATACCGCAGAGGCCATTTTCGAGATTCAGCAGAACGACCAGAACAATGCCGGCACAGCAAACGACGGGCTTACCACCTTTTATGCAGACCTGGAAGGCATAGGCCGGGCCGACATCAGCATTAATACAGAATTCTCGGAAGACAATCCGAACCGCTACACCACCTATGACCTGTACGAAGAAAACGACGCACGCTTCACACAGCTTTTCTACACAGGCTACAACTATGGCGGCCCCACTTCCGGCAAATGGACCAGCTACGGGCAAAACATCCCGATCATCCGGCTGGCAGAAATGTACCTGACCCGCGCCGAGGCTAACTTCAGGCTTGGCACGGCTGTGGGCGCTACCCCGCTGCAGGATATTAACACCATCCGGGCGCGTGCCGGCTTAGACCCGCTTAGCAGCGTAACACTGGCGCGCATCCTGCTGGAGCGCAGACTGGAACTGGCATTTGAGGGCTTCAGAATACACGACCTGAAACGCACCGAAACAGACCTGGTAGGCCGCGACCCGGATACCGGGGGCGAAGATTACGTGATTCCCTGGAATGCCGATGAACTGGTGTTCCCGATTCCGCGCCGCGAAATAGATGCCAGCAAAGGCTCACTTAAACAGAACCCCGGCTACAGCAGCTAGTAAAATCAGGCTCTCCTGGAAGGCTCCTCCTGCAGGAGCCTTCTTTTTTATAGCACTAACTACAGGCAAGCATTTAAGGTGCTTCTTCCTGCTGCAAACTATAGCCATTTAGTTGAAGAGAGACTACGTACCGGCCCGGCAGAATAAGAACTTGTGCGTTATACTTAATTCGTTTATTTTAGTACTGCTCTTATAGTTAGCCCGCTGCATGCCTACCCCTTTCAGGGGCCGAACCTGTTACCTGCTGCATTACCTTATTCTGCCCCACTCTATAGTTTGCAGGCAGCTTTTCAGAATAATCTAAATAAAACTAAACTTTTAGTTTGAAAACTAAGTATTTAGTTATAGATTTATCCCAATACAAACTATAGCTGCACATGAAAGAACTTACCAAAGCCGAAGAAGAGATCATGCAGGTCCTCTGGAAAATAGAAAAAGGGTTTGTAAAAGATATTCTGGAGCAACTGCCCGAACCTCGCCCCGCTTACAACACAGTATCAACTATAGTTCGCATCCTGGAGAAGAAGGGCTTTGTGGGGTATACGGCTTACGGAAAATCGCATGAGTACTACCCGCTGGTAGCCGAAGACAAGTACAAGAGCTTCTTCCTGAAGAACTTTATGAGCGGCTATTTTGGCGGCTCCTTCGAAAAGCTGGTATCGTTCTTTGCCAAAGACAACAACCTGAACGTGAAAGAACTGGACCAGCTGATGCGGCATGTAAAAGACGACCTTAGCACCGAAAACGAACCAGACCATGGAAGCAACTTATAACTACATTCTGCAGTCGGGGCTGTGCATGCTCCTGCTCTATTCTTTTTACATGCTGGTGCTGCGCAGTTTTCCGCGTACGGGGTTCAGCCGCTTGTACCTGTTGCTGGCGCCTGTGCTGG
Source organism: Pontibacter sp. (assembly GCA_036516435.1). Classification (GTDB taxonomy): domain Bacteria; phylum Bacteroidota; class Bacteroidia; order Cytophagales; family Hymenobacteraceae; genus Pontibacter. The sequence goes on along the minus strand of DATBUF010000451.1, from coordinate 4,063 downwards.
CACTTTTGCTCCCGTTGCTGGAGCTTTCGTTGCCGTTTGGGAAGCAACTGCTACCCGCTGCCACGCTGCCTGCCTTCCAGCTGCCGGGGGTGGTTATTACAGCTTACCTGCCCGAACAGGCTGCAGCAGAGCCCCCGCTGCTCAGTACTGCATTTATAGTTAGCCTGGTGTATGGGCTGGCTGCCGTGGCATTGCTGGCAAGGCTGGGAATGCAACTGTTCCGGTTGCGCAGCATGCTGAAAACAGCAGTACCTGTAGAAGGCAGTACGCCGGGTGCTATGGTATTACAGACACAGCGTAACTATCCCTCCTTCGCTTTCCTGAACTATGTTTTTATAAACCAGCAGGCTGATTTGAGTGAGCAGGAGCAAAAGCAGATATTAACCCACGAGCTGGCACATGTGCGCCTGGGCCATACTTACGACGTGCTGTACTATGAATTGCTAACCGCTATCCTCTGGTTTAACCCCGTAGTGTGGCTGCTGAAGTCTGAACTCCGTGATGTGCATGAGTACCAGGCAGATGCCGCTGTAGTTGCCGTGTACCAGCCTGATGTTTATACCTCGTTGCTGGCCAAAGAGGCGCTTTACAGATCGGGGATGCCGGTGGGCAGTTACTTTCATAAGCCGCAGGTATTCAAGCGCCTGCACATGCTTCAGAAAAGAAAAGAGCGCACCACTATTCTTCGCCCCTTGCTGGCAATCCCGCTCCTGCTGCTGCTGGTCCTTTTCTTTTCTACAAAAGAGGTTACTGCCGATATGGTGCAGGCACTTGCAGCACCAACATCTAAAGCAGCACCAACACAGCCTGTAACAACAAAGCAACCTGCTGTACCTGTGCCGGCAACTATAGAAACCGAAAACCCAACTATAGCTGTGTCTTCAGAACCGATAACTCAAGCCAGGCAAGAGCCAGCCACAGCTGAACGTAAGCTGATAGAGAAGCCGGCAGAAACAAAGCAGGCTGCTCCTGCCGAGCAGACTACTAAAGAAAAGCCATTTGAGTATGTGGAAGAGATGCCTGAGTTTGAAGGAGGCGAGCTGGAGTTGCAGAAGTATTTAGCCAAGAACCTGCGCTACCCTCCCACCACCAAAGAGGCAGGACGTACCGGAATGGTAGTGGCCGGCTTTGTAGTAGAAACCGACGGGCAGCTCTCAAACGTGACTATTCTGAAAGGCATAGACGAGGCGGCTGATGCGGAAGTAAAGCGCCTGCTCGCCTCTACCAGCGGCAAATGGCAGCCGGGCAGGCAAAATGGCAAAGTCGTGCCTGTCAGGTTTACCATCCCGGTTCGGTTTGCCCTCATGAATTAAATCCTAACTACATATTGTACCTGTTTATCCGGCTCCAGAGCCGGAACAGGATAACTTTTGCCTAAAATTCCCTCATTCAAACTATAAACCCCATCATCATGAAAAACACGACACTTAAAACGTTGCTCGCAGCACCGCTGCTGGCCTTTGCTGTAGCTGCAATAGTACCAGCGCCAACTATAGCCCAGAGTAAAAAACAGGATAACGGCCCTCTTATGTATGCAGAGCAAATGCCCATGTACGAAGGCGGCGAAATAGAATTGATGAAGTTCATTGGCAATAGCATCCACTATCCGGCTGATGCCAAAGCCAATGGCTTACAGGGTTTGGTGGTATTGTCGTTTGTAGTAGATGAAAGCGGCAAAGTAAAAGATGCAAAGGTGTTAAAGAAGCTGGGCCATGGCACCGACGAAGAAGCCCTGCGGGTTATAAACCTGACCAGTGGCAAATGGACACCCGGTCGCCAGGGTGGGAAAATAGTACCGGTGCAGTATACTTTGCCTGTCAGGTTTACCCTGAGCGAAGCTGAAAGGACCGCTACAGCAACTATAGCGAACCGGATGCCACAGTTTAAAGGCGGCAATGAGGCACTGCATAACACCCTATTACCTTACCTGAAGCTACCAGCCGAGGCAAAGCAGGAGAACCTGAATGCCCGCATGGTGGTGCGCTTTTATGTAGCAGAAGATGGTACAGTATCAAACATCCGGCTGGAAGAAACCAAGCTGAAGAAAACCGTAGGAGCCGGGGCTAATATGGATTACATGGATGCTTCTACCTTCCAGGTACAGAACAAGGCCGTGCTTTCTAAGCTCGCCGAGGCTGCTACCAATGCCGTAAAAGCTACCTCCGGTAAGTGGGAGCCTGCCCTGAAAGATGCGCAGCCAGTCGGCTCAGAACTGGTGCTGCCGGTACAGTTCCTGGGAGAGGCCGCAAACAGCCAGCAAATGACCACCCCGGTAATGACCAAATATACCAAAGCCTACTATACCGCAGAAGAAGTAGATGTGCAGCCCACTTTTAAAGACGGTTCACTGGACAGGTTTCTGGCCAAGAACCTGCGCTACCCCGCTGGCACTGACTTTGAAGGCACAATCGAGGTGGGCATTTTAGTAAAAGCGGATGGTAAAACCATCGGGCCTACTTTTTACTTCGATCCTAAAGACCCGAGTAAGATTAAAGAAGTTGACGAAGAACTCTACAGAGAGTTAGACCGCGTATTTAAGTTAATGGAAGGAAAATGGGAGCCGGCCAAAGTAGATGGTAAATCTGTTAGCGTTACAAAAAAACTGACCATACTGTTCATAACAGAGAACGGCACTAAGAAAAAAACAGACGCCCCAGATAAAAAGGCCGATGTGATCGTTACGAGGTATAAGTAGGCTACTCCACAACGGGTATCATGCACATGATTAACTCTATACTCCCTCAGGCAATGAGAAGAACTACCTTCTTGCTTGCCCTATTGCTCGCACTTACCGGCACACTATGCCGTGGGCAGGGAAAGGCACTTACCTTCGAAGAAGCAGCAAAACAGGGCATCCCTTTTCAGCACCTGGATAGTTTGTATAAGAGTGCCGTGCATACCGATGCAGCGCAGGCTGTTTTTAAAACAACTGAAGAACAGGCAAAACTGCAGCAAGCCTATCAGCAACTGCTGCAGGACCTCGGTGCTTTTTTAAGGGCGAATGACTTTAAGTGGGAAAGCCAGGTGCGGGGAGCAAACAGGATATACCTTAAACCAGATGGTCGGATAGACTACTTTCTGTTTCATTTCCCCGAAGGGCAGCTCGCTCCGGAAAAAGAAAAGCGGTTTAAACAGCTGCTCAGCCGGTTTATTCAGGAGTACCGGTTTGCCATTACTGCCCCCGAACAGTTTGCACAGTGCAGCGCTGTAAGATACGCCGATAAGTAGTGGCGACAATAACCTAAAAGCCCCGCAACTATAGTTTAGCTGCGGGGCTTTTATTTCTTCACCAGAACTATAGTTCTAAAATTCCCAGTCGTTGTTCAGAATGGAGATAGCATGGTAAGCTGTCATATCGAACTGGCACGGAACGATAGATACATAGTTGTTTACGATGGCCCATTCATCGGTATCTTCGCCTTTGTCGAAATTCACGAAGCTGCCGGTCATCCAGAAGTATTTACGATTGCGCGGGTCCAGGCGCTCATCAAACTCCTCCTCCCAGCGGGCGTGTGCCTGGCGGCATATCTTGATGCCTTTAATAGGCTCCTCGCTTTTCTTCGGGAAGTTGACGTTCAGCGCGGTGTTCTCCGGTATCGGGTGCTTAAGTGCCTGCCGGATGATCTGCTCTACGTAAGGCGCCGTATGCGTAAAGTCGGCTTCGTGGCCGTAGTCGCAGAGCGAGAAACCAATAGCCGGCAACCCTTCGATAGCTGCCTCTATAGCCGCCGACATGGTGCCTGAGTACAGCACGCTGATGCTGGAGTTGGAGCCGTGGTTAATGCCACTCACCACAAGGTCGGGCCTGCGCTCTTTTAACACATGGTGCTTGGCCAGCTTTACGCAGTCTGCCGGTGTGCCCGAACATTCGTATGCTTCCACATCCAGGTCATCGAAGGCGATGGATTTGTCGAGGCGCAGGGTGTTGCCAATCGTAATAGCGTGCCCCATGCCCGACTGCGGCCCGTCGGGTGCCACCACTACCACATCCCCTATCTTCATAGCTACTTCTACAAGGGTACGGATACCCGGCGCGGTGATGCCGTCGTCGTTCGAAATGAGG
>DATBUF010000450.1:0-2508 GCA_036516435.1 Pontibacter sp. | reverse complement strand
GAAGTGAACGTACACCAGGGAAAGTAAAGGGCTGCCTGGCAAGACCAGGCAGCCCTTCTTCGTTCGCTTCCGCTTCGTCTTTCAGGTTCAGGATAAAGCTGGCCACTTTGAACGCCCGTGGGCCGGCGAAGAGGATCAGCGTCTTGTCTCTGTGCTACAGTCAAAGGGATGTTCTGTATTGACTATGGCTCCAGAAACGTAGCAGAAAACAGCAACACTTTTTTTGACACAGCTCCCCTTCAACAGCGGCTCTGGCGGCTCTCGTCCATGTAGGGCTGCCAGTTCACGATCAAGACCTTCTCCTCAGGCAAAAGCATATACCCATAGTCGTAGAGGGATACAGGGGCAGATCAAACGGAAGCAGTAGGGAAGGGCAGCTTTAATCATTTACATACATAGTGCAGATAAACGTATGTTGACGTATATCCAGTAGTGCCTGTATTGGCTCAGTCAATGTTTCGGTTATGATAACTTGAGGTGCATGTTTAAGCCTAAAGGTTGGGGAAACAGTAAAATCAGTTACAGGAGCTTTTGCAGCAAGACCTTTCCTAACATTGAGTGTGTGAACTCTACCAGTAGTGTGGTTCTGCTGCCCCATTAGGTTTCAAACTGGGCGTTGGAGCCCGCATAGAAGAGTAAGCTGGCTGGGCGGCAGGCAATGGCTTTTGTACTTATCCCAAAGAATGAAAGCCTATGAAAAAGCAAGCCTTCACAAGAAAGAGTGCTGTCAACCTGCCACTGGTTAACCCAAATGCGGCAGGCATTGACGTGGGAGACACCATCCATGCCGTCGCTGTGCCTGAAGGCAGGGATCCGTTGCCGGTTAGGTCCTTTGGGACGATGACTTGCGATTTGGAAGCTATCGCCGCCTGGCTGCTCCAATGTGGGGTGGAGACGGTGGCCATGGAGAGCACGGGTGTGTACTGGAAACCCCTGTTTAGCCTGCTCATCCAGCGCGGCCTGGCGGTGTACCTGGTGAACGCCAAACAGGTCAAGAACGTGAGCGGCCGCAAGAACGATGAGGATGATGCCCGCTGGATCCAAAAGCTGCACAGCTGCGGACTGCTGCGCAGCAGCTACCTGCCCGATGACCAGCAGGAGGCCCTGCGCACGCTGGTGCGCCACCGCAGGACGCTCACCCAGGACAGAGGCAGGTGCGTGCTCAGGATGCAGAAGGCTCTCGAGCAAATGAACGTCAAACTGCACACGCTCCTGCGTGACATCACCGGCAAGACCGGTCTTGCCATCATTGAGGCTATTCTGCGGGGGGAGCGGACAGCAGAGTGCTTCCTGGCCTGCGTCCACTTCAAAGTGAAGGCCGACAGGGCAACCATTCTCAAGTCCCTGCAGGGCAACTGGCGCACAGAGCAGCTTTACCTGCTGGAAGACTGTTACATGGGCTACCAATACTTCACCAAGCGTATCGCCTCGTGTGATGCCGCCATCGAACGGCAGCTGGAACACTACTACAGGGAGATTTACCCTGATGCGGCGCCTGAATGCGAAGCTATTTCTGCCAAGAAGGCCAACAGGAATAAGCCTGCGTTCAATACCTGCGGCTACCTGAAGAAAGTGCTGGGTGTGGACGTGATGGCCATCTACGGCATCAGTGACATTGCCGCTTTGGAGATTCTCTCGGAAACGGGCACGGACATGGGCAAGTGGGAAACAGCCAAGCACTTTGCCAGCTGGCTCAACCTGTGCCCTAACAACAAAATATCGGGCGGAAAGCTTATTAGCAGCACCTTGATGAAAAAGAAGCCAAACCCGGCCAGCCAGGCCTTCCGCAACGCGGCCAACGCCGTACAGCGGAGCGACAACTGGCTGGGGGACTACTTCAGGCGGATGAAAGCCAAGGGCGGTAACAAGTATGCCACGGTAGCCACGGCCAACAAGATGGCCACCATTTACTACAAAATGGTATCTTGCCGGCAGGAGTTTAGTCCTGTAGAATTGGCTGCTTACCAGAGGAAGTACAAACAAGTAAAGATTATGTATCTGGAGCGAAGGCTTCAGGAACTCAAAAAAGAAGCTGCTTAGCAGTTATATAGAAGTTATAGCTTATTTAAGAAAATGGAACATACTTCATTATCACCAGACATCTACAATTCACATGAGTTCTTTCAAATAAATGAGAATTTAATAAAGTGGAATTTAGAATCTGTCCAAGGTGAAGGATTTTTCAAGAAGTATACGGGGAAATATGCTCACATAAAAATTAAGATGTATGCTTCAAAAGAATATGATTGGACTAGTTCTGTTATTTGGAATGTAGACAAAAAGTTACTTCCTGATTCTTTAGGGCATAAAATGTTTATCGAAAAGGTACTCAATTTCTTTTTAACTTATTTATCGGGACTAAGAGGCGAACGCATTCATTTGACCTTTGAAATAAATGATGGAACCTACCATCCCGTTGATTCACAAGCTGGAGATTTTTTAGTAGCTACTGTTTATGCACTCATAAATTGCTTTGATAAGAACTTTAATATGCTTCGACCTTCTGAT
>DATBUF010000449.1:0-2614 GCA_036516435.1 Pontibacter sp. | reverse complement strand
CTATAAAACCATAGGCTTGTAACTATAGCAGCAGCAGAATCCTGAAAATCTGTTAAATCCCTCTAATCACTGGTCCTGACAAACAAAATGGGAGACAAAGCCAAAGCTTTGTCTCCCATTCATCATTTCTAATTCATAGTTGCCTGCAGGGTGCATCACCAGCTGCTGCTGGCCCCGCCACCACCGAAGGAGCCTCCTCCGAAGCCGCCAAATCCTCCGCCACCGCCACCGCCGCCGAAGATGCCTCCGCCGGTACGGAACGAGCCGAAGCCACCCGGGATAAAGATTGGCCCGCCCAGGGTGCGCGCATAACGCCTGCCCCCACGACCACCGCCGCCACCAAATCTGGAGAGTATAAACAGAATAATCAGTGCCAGAATGATAATGAACATGATAGATGGGCCACCTTCTCCGTCGCCTGACGCGCCTGGTTCGGCCTGGTACTCGCCGCTGGCCACGCTGATGATGAATGATGTAGCTTCATCGAGCCCCTGATAGAACTCCCCTTGTCCGAACTTAGGTTTGAGTGTATACTCGGTAATGCGCTTGGCAATGGCATCGGGTACAATATGCTCCATGCCGTAGCCGGTTTGTATGGCTACTTTGCGCTGCTCCATTGCTACCAGGATAACAATACCGTTGTCGAATTTTTTGGAACCCACACCCCAACGCTCGCCCAGTTCGGCTGCATATTGGTTGGCATCATAGTCGCCTATTGATTTAATGGTAACTATAGCGATCTGAGTAGAAGTGGTATCGTTATAGTTTACAAGCTTCTGTTCCAGCGCTGCTTCTTCGTCCGGTGTCAGGATGTTGGCCATGTCGTTTACCAGCCGTGGCGGGTTAGGGCGTGGCGGGAAGTCACTTTTCTGGGCTAAAGCCAGCGCAGGCAGGTAGCAGAAGAACAGGAAGAGTATGGCGTTTCTGAGCATGGTTTATCTGTCTCCGAACGAGATGTCGTCGCGTAGTTCGTTTACGTCTCCTTCTTTGTTATAAGGGAAGTGGGCTTTAAGTTGCTCGCCGGCCATGCGTATACCGTTGGCCAGGCCAGTGGCATACGCTTTACTTTTGAACTGGCGGATGACCTCAGCAGTAATATCTTCCCAGAAATGATCAGGAACAATGGCATTGATACCGGCATCCCCGATCACGGCGAATTGCCTGTCTTTGATAGCGATATAAAACAGAACCCCGTTTCTGAGTTTGGTAAGGTGCATGTGCAGTTCGGCAAAAACCTCGGTGGCACGGTCCAGCACATCGCCTTCGCAATGGTTCTCGATGTGCACGCGTATTTCGCCGGATGTATTCTGCTCTGCTTCCTGAATGGCGGCTATAATCAGCTGCTCATCCTCAGGCGTTATCATATCTTTAGGCATAGGATTGATGGTTAAATTGTTGAATGGCTTAATTGTTAGCACAACATGAGAATCAACCATTTAACAATTAAGCCATTTAACAATTTATACTTTAAAACTGTACCGTTGGTGCCTTTTGTGCGCCGGCATCTGCCTCAAAATAGCCCTTCTTCTCGAAGTCGAACCAGCCGGCTATGATGTTACGCGGGAACGAGCGGATGTAGGAATTATAGTCCTGTACTGTCTCGTTAAACTTGCGGCGTTCTACAGAAATGCGGTTTTCGGTGCCTTCCAGCTGTGCCTGTAGTTCCAGGAAGTTCTGATTGGCTTTCAGCTCCGGGTATCTTTCTACAGAAACCAGCAGGCGGCTCAGTGCACCCGAAAGTTCGCCCTGCGCCTGCTGAAATTTCTGGATATTCTCAGGCGTAAGGTTGTCCGGGCTGATGTTGACGCTGGTAGCTTTAGCGCGGGCCTCGATTACCTGCGTCAGGGTTTCTTTTTCGAAGTTGGCAGCACCTTTTACCGTATTTACCAGGTTAGGCACCAGGTCGGCGCGGCGCTGGTAGGCGTTCTGTACGTTTGCCCAGGCTGCCTCTACGTTCTCGTCTTTAGCTACCATGTCGTTGTACCCGCACGATGATTGTGAAGCCAGCACGATAAATCCGAACAGGTAAAATAATAGTCTTTTCATAAGTTTATGTTAGGTAATAGGTATACGTTATAGTTGCGCCTGCAAGGCGTTATCAGTACGAATTTACGAAACCATCGTTTTAAAGGTAAGCTATTATATTCAAAGATATTAATATAAGTGCCTGCCCGGTAGGTGTATTAACTATAGTTGGTTGCTGCTGCTTAAGAAGTTAGCTGCTTTATAAAGTTACTGGAAAGAAATATAGTACAGGTTGTACGCAGGGCTGCATCTGAAGCAGGACAGCTCAGAACCGGCAAAAATTTAAACTATGGAGCGAGGTGGCAGCGGGGCGCTACAGAAAGGTAAGGTCGTTTAGTTGGTCCAGCATCCAGCCGGTAAGGCTGTAGCGGGTGCGGGTGGCGGCAAGTACTTCGTGTGGGATGAGGTCGGCGCGGAAGCAGGCCAGGCGTCCCGCAATAGGTAAGACGTCAACTTGCTCCTCGGAGCCATCGGGTTGTGGCAAGTATAAGCGGAGTTCCCCGCCGTGTTCGGGTAGCCAGTCTTCGTTCAGGTAGCAGATAAACGACAGGCGCCGGTGGTCGCTTTCTTTAAACTGGTCTATGTGGCG
>DATBUF010000448.1:0-9207 GCA_036516435.1 Pontibacter sp. | reverse complement strand
TGACGCCGGGGCTGATCTCGGCATTTTACCGGATGGCTATTGCCGTTGCACTACTCCTGCCTTTTGTGTTGATCACCAGACGGCTACATTTCCCGCCCGCTCCGGTACTGTTGCTGGCTATACTGTCGGGAATCTTTTTTGCCTGCGATGTAGCTGTCTGGAACATTGCCATTCAACGCTCTACAGCCACACAAGCCTCGCTGCTTACCAACCTGGCGCCGGTGTGGGTGGGCATCGGGTCTTTTCTTTTCCTGGAAAACAAGCCTGCCCGTAATTTCTGGATCGGAACTATAGTTGCCCTGTTCGGCATGGTGGTGTTAGTAGGTTTCGACTTTTTCCTGGAACTGCGCATAGACCTGGCCTTCGCTTTCGGCGTACTGTCTGGTATTTTTTACGCCATTTATATTCTGCTGAGCAAGTATGTGCTGGAGAAAATGGATGTATTGTCTTTTATGACCCTGAACCTGCTTGCTTCTTCCATTTTCCTGGGCATTGTGTCTTACCTGCTCAACGAGCCATTTACAGGCTTCTCTGACAGTGGGTGGATGGTATTGGTGATACAGGGAGTACTTTGCCAGTTAGTCGCCTGGCTCCTCATCAGTTACGCCACCCAGCACATGCGTGCTACCCGTGTTTCGCTGAGCCTGCTCAGCCAGGCACTATTAGCCTCTTTTCTGGCCTGGCTCTTCCTGGATGAACAGGTTACCCTGCAGATGATCATTGGTGGCGTTATACTCTTGTTCGGGATACGTATCACATTTTACACAAAGAATATTTCGCTGAGGCAAATCTTCAGAAAAAGCAAACAGGTATAACAAGGTGGCACATCCTTTGTACTAGCGGGCCTGTTGCAGAAAGTTTAGTAAAGCGCACGCCGGACTATAAGATTAACCCTGCTTCCTGAATTTCAGAATACAACCAAATCAATCTATTTACACTTTTAAAATTATGAAAAAACATTTTTTCCTTGCCTCGCTTATCTCTTTAAGTTTAACCGGGTGCAACACAGCTAAAAACGCTGATCAGGCCGCTGCCCAAACCGAACAAACCACCGGAATGGCGAAACAGGAGAACACCATTACAGAAAAGCGCTGGAAACTGGTAGAGCTGGAAGGCCAGCCTGTGACCATGGCTGCAGATCAGCGAACCGAAGCTCATTTTGTACTCCATACCGAAGGCAACAGGGTAACCGGCAACGGTGGCTGTAATGGCATCCATGGCACCTACACCCTCTCCGAAGGCAACCGCATCCGCTTCTCTAAAATGGCTACCACCATGATGTACTGCCCTGGCATAGAGAAGGAAGGAAAGTTTCTGGAAGTATTTGAACTGGCCGACAACTATAGCCTGAACGGTGATACGCTGACGCTGAACGTGGGCCGCCGTGCACCTTTGGCGGTATTCCATGCCGTGTATATGGACTAAACCCTGCTCACAGGTTGCCCGTTGAGTAGGTTATAGTTAAGCCCTGAGCAATGGTGCAGCACCGAACATAAAAGCATTACACTGATGGCCGTCAGCAGCACTTTATCGCCTGCTGGCGGCCACTTTTTTTGCGGTTAAGCACTAGAACTGCAGGCACTTATAGTTACTAAAACAAAAAGCTTATGAAAGCTCCCGCACATTTTAATTTAGAAGGCAAAGTTGCGCTTGTAACCGGCGGCGGAAACGGCATCGGGAAAGGCTCTAGCCTGATGCTGGCCCAATATGGCGCCACAGTGGTTATAGCCGACCTGAAAATAGAACCCGCCCAGGCTGTAGCCGATGAAATAAAGGCCAATGGCGGCAAAGCGCTTGCCCTGAGCTGTAATGTGCTGGAAGATGCCGATCTGGTAAACCTGGTAGACAGAACAGTAGCCGAGTTTGGCGCCATCCATATTCTGGTGAACAATGCCGGGGGCGGCGGAGCCGGACGGGAGAGCCCTTTTGAGATTGAAGTGGATGCCTTTGCCCGGGATTTCAGATTGAATGTGTTCAGCGCCTGGCGGCTCTCGCAACTCTGCGCCCCGCACATGAAAAAGGCCGGTTACGGCTCCATCATCAACATGAGCTCTATGAGTTCGGTGAACAAAAGCCCCGCCATGAGCGGCTACGCAGCCTCCAAGGCAGCCATTAACCACATGACCGCCAACCTGGCTTTCGACTACGGCCCTGAAATACGGGTAAACGCCGTTGCTCCCGGTGCCATCCGGACGCACGCCCTTTCTACGGTACTCACCCCGGATATAGAAAAACGCATGCTGGCCCATACGCCGCTGCAGCGCCTGGGCGAAGTGGAAGACATTGCAGGTGCCGTGCTATACTTTGCAGCTCCTATCTCCGGTTGGGTAAGCGGGCAGGTGCTTTTTGTAAATGGCGGCGGTGTGCAAACGCTGGATTAAGATTTCAAACTATAGCCTCCGCAACTATAGCTGTATTCCTTAAAAAGCCTGCCCTGTATAACACAAGGCAGGCTTTTTAGGCAATGATGCATCTGGCTACTTAATCCCAGTAGGCGGGCGTAGTTACTTGCTGTCCGTCTTCCGAATACACCAGTTTCTGAGCATTGCCACCTTCCAGTTCTACCTGGTAGTAGAGTTGCTGCCCTTCGTATAGTTTCTCCGGATCTTCGATGCGTGCATCAGGGTAGCTGGTGCTGAGGGCGTTTGCAATCGTTTCAGGCAATTCAGCAGCCTGGATGTCATGCTTGTATTTCAGGATCGTGCCGTCTGCCGCCATCAACGCATCGTAGTCGATCATGTCAATGTCAAAATCAACTTCATAGTTGGCACCGGCCTTTTCCCACTCCACATTCACGGCGTTCGGGAACTGGGCCAGCAGCGAAGTGCGCACTGCTTCCGGTACGCTGTCTGGTGCTACATCGTCGCTGTCGTCTTTGCAAGAAGACAGGAAGGCACTGCCAGCAAATAAAAATATCAGAATACGTTTCATACTTTTTGAGTTTAGAGCTTGCGGGACTACTAACTATAGTTACCAGCTCGGTTACATAAAAACGGTTTGTGCTAGATTAGTCCCAGTACGCGATGCCCTTCTGCAGCTTTCCGGCGTTGTCGAACACTACTTTGGTGTCTTTCAGCGTGCCTTCCAGCTCTACCTGGTAATAGGTCTGGCCATTTTTCTCCAGCACATCGGCATCGTCAATCTTCTGGTTTTTGTAGCTGGTAGCTATTGCGTTTTTAATAGTTTCCGGAAGCGCTGCAATGGCAATTTCGTGCTTCGCCTGCACAATGTTACCGGCGCCATCTAGCAACACGGTATAGTCTGTTGTGTCGACATCGAACTCTGCTTCAAAGTTTTTAGAATGCTTCTCCCACTCTACATCAGAGGCATTCGGGTATGCTTTGGTTAGTGCACTTACTACTGCAGCAGGCACCTCGCTCTGCGGAATATCCTGACCGCCGAAAGACAGGAACGAAAAAGAGAAAGTGGAAGCGGCTAAAACGGATAAGGCCAAGAATTTCATAATATCTTCTGTTTTGTAAAACAATAAATTTATGTCTCAAAGGTACTAGCCGAATCTGGAGAGAATTGGGAATGAATGCTATAGCTGAAATATTCTGTATTTTTATTTCCCGGGAACCCTGAACTGAACTATAAGCTGGTGCAGGCCACTGTAGTTGTATCGGATTTTGAAACTATAGAGGGTAGCAATGGCCTGTGCTATAGGCAGCCCCAGACCAGTAGAGCCCTTGTGCTGGCTCTCGCCCTGAAACCGTGAGAACATCTTTCGCTCATCAAGAGCACCGTTTTTACCTGTGTTCGCTACCGTTAGCTGCCCCTGTGCTATAGTTACCTGCACCTGGCCCTGCTCGTGGTTATGCACTATGGCATTTTTGATGAGGTTCGTAAGCAGCACAGTTGCCAGATCAGGATTCATCCGCACCAGGCACTCTCCCTCCTCTTTCAGTTCTATCTGCAGTTGTTTGTAGGCCGCCTGATCGGCAAAATCATCCAGTAAAGTAGCGGCCAGTTTGTTTATACTTACCTCTTCTTCTGCCTGAAACTGCTTGTTTTCGATCTTGGATAACAGCAGCAGCGACTTGTTCAGCCGGGCCATGCGCTCCAGGTTCTGAATAGCCCCCGACAGGAGCCGCAGTTGTTCCTCTGTCAGGTTATTTTCTTCTACCAGCAGTTCCAGTTTGTTCAGGCTGATAGCAAGGGGTGTCTGTAGTTCGTGCGAGGCGTTCTCGATAAACTGCTTCTGGCTCAGGTAAGTATCGGTGCTGTTCTGAATGAGCTTCCCGACTGCCTGGTTGAGTGCCTTAAACTCCTCCACGGTTGTTTTCTCGTAGCGGATGGGTTCCTGCCTCTCCAGCCTGAAACTGCGGAGCTGCTCTACCAACCTGTAAAAAGGCTGCCAGGTTTTTTTAAGCAGAAAGTTGTTCAGTACCAGGATAATGGCGATCAGGCCCAGGTACAGCCAGAGGATAGAATAAAGCAGGTCTGCGATCAGGTCATCGGTTTCTACCATGGTGTTGATCACGCGCAGCTCGTAGAACCTGTCCTGTTGCCTGAAAACGGTCTTCAGCATGCGTACTGGTTCCAGGTCCTGCTCGTACTCCATGTACATGAGGGTATCGGTGTATACATCGGTATGGCTGAGTGCCTCGGGCCCGTGCACAGGTTTAATGGCATAGTTAAACTCCCCGAACTCGCTACGCTGCAGAATGGTACTGTCCTGGGCTGCCCGCTGCATAATCAGGAGCTTATAGTTGGCAAGGCCGTCATCCAGGCTGTCGTAGATCTCGTCGAGCAGGTTGTAGTACAGCAGCGCCGCCCACCCGGTAATCACCACAAACAGGATAGCTGCTAAGTACGAAGTGGTATGGTTCAGGAGCTTCATGCCAGCTGTAGTTTATACCCGATGCCGTAGATGGCCTGTATCTCCAGCTGCGCACCGTGCTCTTTCAGCTTTTTGCGAAGGTTCTTGATCTGCGAGTATATAAAATCAAAGCTGTCCACTTCATCAATCTGGTCGCCCCATACGTGCTCACCCAACGCTGTTTTGCTCACCAGGCGGTTCTTGTTAGAGATAAAATATAACAGGATATCATATTCTTTCCGGGTAAGTGTCAGCGGCTCACCATCTACAAACGCGGCTCTTTCTTCGGGGTCCAGTTTCAGGTTGTTCAGTTCTATTGTCTGGCTGCCCTCAAACTTGCGCCGCCGGAGCACGGATTTTACGCGTGCGTGCAGCTCCGCCATATGGAAAGGCTTGGGCAGGTAGTCGTCTGCGCCCAGGTTCAGGCCGGCAACCTTATCATCCACTGCGTTCTTGGCCGACACGATGATCACACCTTGCGCCGCATCCAGGGCTTTCAGCTGTTCCAGCAGCACCAGGCCATTGCCATCGGGCAAGCCAATGTCCAGCAGAATGCAGTCGTACTGGTAGAGATGGATCTTTTCTGAAGCGGCGGCAAAGGTAGTAGCGGTTTCTACAACGTACTTCTCTTCCTCCAGCGACCGGACCATGTTATCCAGCATGCCAGGCTCATCTTCTATCACAAGGATCTTCATAAGGTAAAACTATAGCAGGATTCTGTAAGCATTCTGAAATATGCCAAAAGCGCTAACCTGTACGTGAAAAATGCGCAAGTTGCTGCTTTATGCGCTGCTGCACACTATAAACACAGCATTTCAGGCCTAACCCAACTATAGCTACTATAAAAAAGCGCAACGTGTACACGTTGCGCCGCACCTCAACTGCTTTATACTTTCGTTTCTGATTCTCAGGCTATAATTTACGCATGCGCTTCCCGGTGGTCGGGTAGCAAAAGGTAGAGCGAGAAGGCTCCGATTGCCATTACCAGGTCGCGTACCGCTACATCAAAGTACTGGCCGGAGAGCAGCACGTTTACAGCAATACCTGCCAGCCATAAACTCACTACCAGCGACCCGATCTTGGGCCTTACCAGCACAAGCACACCGGCAATAATCTCGATAATGCCAACTATGCTCATAAAAGTGGACGTGCTGAAAGGAAGTATGTCGGCTACCACAGGCGCCAGGTACTTATTCCAGTCGGTGAGCAGGTGCGTAAACTTGTCTAAACCGGCTACAATGGGCACCAGGCCATAGGTATATTTCAGCAGGTTAGTAGCAGTGGTCAGGTGGTCGTAGGCCGGGCGCTCGGCCCTGTGTGCTGCTGTGGTGGATGCTATAGTTCCCATGATGTTTTTCCTCCATTTTATAGTTCATGTTTGATTTATTCTCACCTGTTAGATGCACGTGCCGGAAAAACGTTACATAAAAGTGTAACATCCTGTACGTGACTGCATCTAACCACTAAAACAAGCTTCCGAAAACATGAAACAAACTATAACAAGCAGCCAGGCAGAGCTTCCGGATGCCGCCGTAGTGGCCCGGGTACTTACCGGCGAGGTAGCGCTCTACGAACTCCTGATGCGCCGGCACAACCAGAAACTTTACCGCGTCATCAGAAGCTACCTGAAGCAGGAACAGGAAGTAGAAGATGCCATGCAGGACACCTACCTGAAAGCCTTTGAGAAACTATACCAGTTCCGCAGCGATGCCCTTTTCTCTACCTGGCTTATCCGCATTGGTATAAACACAGCACTGGCAAGGCTGCGCGAGCAAAAACGCCTCTCCCCCGTCTCGGCGCTGACAGACCAACCGGAGGATTTTTCTTACCTCTTACCTCAAACCAATTCTATGAGCCCCGAACGCATTACCATACAGCAGGAGGTAAAACAGCTGCTGGAAAAAGCTATTGACCAGATTCCGGAAAAGTACCGGATTGTGTACACCCTGCGCGAAATTGAAGAGATGCCCATACAGGAAATCTGCCAATGCATGGACCTGACGGAGAGTAACGTAAAAGTGAGGTTGCACCGGGCCAAAGCCATGCTGAAGGAAAGCCTGTTCAAGCTTTCGGTTAGCCCGGATGTATACGAGTTTGGCAACAGGCGATGCGATGCAATGGTGGCGCGCGTTTTAGAAAAGTTGCCTGAAAACAACAAACTATAACATTAGCTTTCCGGCCATGCTCCACAGCCTCTCAGACTATGCCCTGATCGGGAATGCGCGTGCCGCTGCACTGGTTTGCAAAACAGGGGCCATTGCATGGTGCTGCCTGCCTGAGTTCGATTCGCCCAGTATTTTTGCAGCAATCCTGGACGAGGAACGCGGCGGACACTTCTCCATCAGTCCGGCAGACAACTATAGTTCGGCGCAGCAGTACCTGCCCGGTACCAACGTAGCAGAAACGCTTTTTGAAACAGCAACAGGTAAAGCGCGGCTGACAGATGCTTTTACCGTGCAGGAAGAGGAAACCAAAAAGCAGGCACTCTTCCCCGATCATGAACTGCTGCGTGTGGTGGAGGGCATCTCAGGAACGGTAACCTTCAGGCTGGCGTATGCTCCCAGGCCGTACTATGGCAAGCACGCGCCCCGCCTGCAGGACCGGAACCAACTGGGCATTCACTTCGCTCACAAAGAAGGTATTTACACCCTAAACAGTACGCTGGTACCCGGGCAGTTAACCGTGGACGCCCCTACAGGAACTATAGCAACCGCTACTTTTACGCTGAACCCCGGTGAGCGGGCAGTTTTTGCGCTGAGTTACGCCAGCCAGAGCCCTGCCGTGCTGCCCGAACTACAACAAACCGGCCTTTTACGGATGCAGCAAACTATAGACTACTGGCAAAAGTGGAGCAGCCGGTGCACGTACAAGGGCATGTACCAACAGGAGATAATGCGCAGCATACTTACCCTGAAACTGCTGACCCATGCCCCCTCTGGCGCTATAGTTGCCGCGCCTACTACCTCCCTTCCGGAGCAACCTGGCGGTGAGCGCAACTGGGACTACCGGTACTGCTGGCTGCGCGATGCCTCCTTCACCATCCGGGTACTGCTGAAGTTAGGCTACACCGATGAAGCCCACGCTTACCTGAACTGGATGTTGCACGCCACCCGCCTGACCCGGCCCCGGCTGCAAGTGGTATACTCTGTTTTCGGACATGCCTCCTTACAGGAGAAAAAGCTGAACTGGCTCAGTGGCTACAGGCAGTCAAAACCTGTGCGCATCGGCAACGGAGCCGACAAACAGTTTCAGTTGGATGTGTACGGTGAGGTGCTGGATGCCGTGTATGCCTACTCCCCCCTTATT
Source organism: Pontibacter sp. (assembly GCA_036516435.1). Classification (GTDB taxonomy): domain Bacteria; phylum Bacteroidota; class Bacteroidia; order Cytophagales; family Hymenobacteraceae; genus Pontibacter. Next base: position 1,079 of record DATBUF010000448.1, on the reverse strand, counting down.
CCGGCGTTCGACCGCGATACCCGTAAGTTTTTGCTGGGCCTTGGCAAAAGTATCTGCCGCTCGTGGCAGCAACCCGATAACGGCATCTGGGAAATACGCAGCGATCTTGCCCACCACACGCACTCCAAAGTAATGGCCTGGGTAGGGCTGGACCGCCTCCTGAAACTTGCCCGGAAGTATAACTGGAAAGATGCGCCTCTGCGGCAGTTTGCACACACAGCTGCGCAGCTGAAGGAGGCCGTGGAGCAGGCAGGCTATAACCACGAACTACAAACCTATACCCGCACGTTCCGGGGAGCTGATGTAGATGCCAGCTTACTCACCCTGCCACTGGTCGGGTTTTGTGCAGCAGATGCGCCCCGCATGCGCACCACCACCCGTGCTGTTTGCCAAAAGCTGCTGCAAGACAAGCTGCTCTACCGCTACCGCCAGGTAACAGATGGCCTTACAGGCGACGAAGGTGCTTTCGGTATCTGTACTTTCTGGCTGGTAGAGGTGCTGGCCAAAGCAGGAGAGCTGGACAAAGCAACGGAGATATTCGAGGCGATGCTGGCACACGCCAGCCCCTGCGGGCTTTTATCGGAAGAAATTGCTCCCCACACAGGCGAACTGCTGGGCAACTACCCGCAGGGTTTTACGCACATAGGCCTGATTAATGCGGCTCTCACCCTTAACGGGGTACATCATCAGAAACAACAGGCTTATGCATATCACTGATCTTTTGCTCTGGGGCTTTGCGGCCACACTTATTCTAACAGTTCTCATGGCGGTCTCCCGTCCGCTAGGCCTTACCCGCATGGACCTGCCGTTTCTGTTGGGTACTCTTTTTACCGCTAACCGCGACAAAGCACCGCTGCTTGGCTTTGCAGCACACCTGCTCATGGGCTGGCTTTTCGCCCTCATCTACGGGGTTGCTTTCGAACGCTCCGGCCTGAATACCTGGTGGTTCGGCATGGCCATCGGGTTTGTGCATGGGGCTTTTGTGCTCACTGTTGGGCTGCAGCTGCTCACCAACCTGCACCCCAGAATGGCGAATCCTTACCAGGGTCCTACTCCTACCCGCCAACTGGAGCCGCCCG
>DATBUF010000447.1:0-4573 GCA_036516435.1 Pontibacter sp. | reverse complement strand
AGGCGGCCTGCTCTGGAACGATCCTGCACTTGGTATAGATTGGGGAATAGAAAATCCTCTTGTTTCTTCCAAAGATGAGATCCTGCCGCTGCTTCAGCATTTTGAGTCGCCGTTTTAAGGAGTCTTAGAAGAGGAGTGTAGGTTGTTGCTATTGCTTGCTGCTTAGCTATAGTTCTATAGTTGGCTATAGTTGCAGCTTGCCACAAGCCTGTTGTTTCATAGCAACTTGTATTCCTGGGAGCTTTACATGCCTATAGTTTTATAGTTGGCTTTGGTGCCCTCACGGCCGGGAGGCCTCGTCTTCGGGCATCGCGCTGCTGCCTTCTTGCTATCCTCCTGCGTCGGATTGCCTGCGGCACCGCAACAAGTCAAAGGCGCTCAACCCAAAGACTAACATCATTTCGATAGTAGCTGCCTAACTATAGTTAGAACTGCTATAGTTTCATAGCCTTTCTCGTGGTAGTAGATCCGTAGGGACAGGTCGCGACCTGTCCTTCCTTGGTCTGGAACTATAGCACTATAGCCGCAACTATAGCAAGCCTGCTGGCGCGGGTTTGCAACCGTGTCCTTTTGCTGATGTCGGATTTGCAATCCGACTGGGCCAGAGGGCCAAACTATAGCTGGCCGCTGTAGGAGGCTTTAACGATAGAAACGTCACTCAAACTATAGCAATAGAAGCAATTCCCCACTTGGGAGGGGCAGGGGTGGGTTATAGCAAGGCCTGATCTCCCAATTCCACAAGATCCTTCCAGGATGACAGATAGAAAAGTAGTAACCTTCATCTACGGGAGGTAGTTGAAGCACGCAAACTATAGAACTATAACCATCACTATAACTATAACCTAAATCCTGAAAATCAGTCAAATACCTCTAATCACTGGTCTATAGTAGCTCTACCAACGTCTCCAGCCCCATGCCGCGGGAGCCTTTTATCAGAATGTAGCTTTCTGATATCGGGTTTTGCTGTAGCCAGCTTTGTAGTTCCTGCTTGGTTTCGAAGTGCTTGAAGCCGGGGTTTGCCTGTGCGGCATACTGCATGTCTTTTCCGCAAAGTATAACCACATCGAGTGGCTGCTCGGCGGCTATAGTTCCCAATACTGTATGCTCGGCGATGCTCTCACTGCCCATCTCAAACATATCGCCCAGTATAACTACTTTGCGCGGTGCGTTCATATTGCCGAAATTACGGATGGCAGCCGCCATAGAAGTCGGGTTGGCATTATAGGCATCCAGAATGATGGTATTGCTACCTTTTTGCAGTACCTGCGAGCGGTTGTTTACAGGGCTATAGTTGGCGATGGCTTCGTTGGCTTGCTGCAGTGGCACTCCAAAGAACTTACCGATGCAGGCGGCTGTAGCCATGTTCTCGTAGTTGTAGCTGCCTACCAGCTGCGTATGCACCACATTGCCATCTTCATCTTTATACACCACATACGGCGAAGCATCTACCAATTCGCTGTGGTAAAAGTCACCAATGGCCGGGTAGGTTATTTTATGAGCTATGCGGCGGCTCATACGCATCAGGTGTTCGTTGCCGGAGTTCACGAATACGGTACCGCTGGTATTATCTAAGTGCATGTAGAGCTCGCTCTTAGCACGGGCCACTCCCTCCAGGCTGCCAAACCCTTCCAGGTGTGCTTTGCCGATGTTCGTGATCAGGCCATGTGTGGGTAAAGCAATAGAGCAAAGCAGCTCAATTTCCCCGATGTGATTGGCCCCCATCTCGATGATAGCCATCTCGTGCGCAGGCTTGATGCGCAGCAGGGTGAGCGGTACCCCGATGTGGTTGTTCAGGTTGCCCAGTGTATACAGCGTATTAAATTTCTGGCTCAGCACCGCGTGTGTCAGCTCTTTGGTAGTGGTTTTGCCGTTGGTACCGGTTATGCCAATAACAGGTATACTCAGGGTTTTACGGTGGTGGCGGGCCAGGTCCTGTAGTGTTTGTAAGGTATCTTCCACTACAAACACGTTTTCAGCTGCCATGGCTGGGTCATCTACTACAGCATACTTTGCACCTTTCTCCAGGGCCATCGTGGCAAACCTGGCTCCTTTAAAGCTAGGTCCGTTCAGGGCAAAAAACAGGCTCTGATCCTGGTCGGCGCGGGAGTCGGTGCTTACGTGGCGGCACTCCAGGTATTTTTGATATAGAAATTCGATGCTGGTCTGCATGAAATAGTTAATTTTAAAGTATAAACGCTGTAGCAGTTTCCGTTAACAATTTACTGCCGTACGGGTTGCAATATACATCCAAAACGGCAAAGGCAATACAGCAACTCACCGCTCCCGATCACCTATGAAAAAGATACTTCCATTCCTTTTGCTCCTGACAGCAGCCACAGCCATGGCGCAGCAGCCGCTGCAGTTTGCGTTGCGCCACGACATACCCGTTACTACGGCGCATGGCCTGCTGCCGCAGCCCTGGAGTGGAGGCCTCAGCTCGCCGCAGTTCTCCACTATAGACCTGAACTACGACAACCAACCCGACCTGTTTGCCTACGACCGCATGCAGGGCAAAGTGTTTACCTGGCTGGCCGTGCAGCAAAATGGCAAGTGGCAGTACAAGTACAGCCCTGCATATGAGGCCCTTTTCCCGGCTGACCTGACAGCCTGGGTGCTGCTGCGCGACTATAACTGCGATGGCCTGAAAGATATTTTTACAAGTACCGCTCTGGGCATAAAAGTGTACCGCCAGGAGAAAGGGCCGAACAACCTGCCCCGGTTTATACTGGCCGAGGAAGCTATACTTTACGACCGGGGCGTGAACCTGCAACTACAGCCTGCCGATATACCTGCCATAGAAGACATAGACGGCGACGGCGATCTGGACATACTGGTAGCTGAATTCTCGCATGGGCAGCGGCTGGAATATTTTCAGAATATGCGTGTAGAAAACAATCTCGGCTGCAATACGCTAACCTTTACCCGCACCTCTACCTGGTGGGGCGGCATTACTGAATGCGAGGGCTGCAACACCTATGTTTTCGGGGCCGCCTGCAGAGTGGCTGCCCCCATGCACTCGGGGCATACCGGCAGCTCACTGCTGCTGCTGGATATGGATGGCGACGGTGACAAGGACCTGATCACCGGCGCTGTAGAATGCAACGACCTCGTGCTGATGGAGAACAAAGGCACACCGCAGGAGGCTCTTATGACTGAGCTTACCACCAGCTTTCCGGCAAACACCCGCCCTATCAGCTTCAACAAATTTCCGGCAGCTTACTACGAGGATGTAACTTTTGACGGAGTTCCGGACCTGCTGGTAGCGCCTAACCTGGCCAACACCCGCGAGGCCAGTCCTGAACTACAGCGCTCGGTATGGTTGTATAAAAACAACGGCACGGCAGCCAGGCCTGATTTTGAGTTTGTGCAGGAGGACTTTCTGCAGGACCAGATGCTGGACGTTGGAGAAGGCGCTTTCCCTGCCTTTGCTGATGTGGATGGAGACGGAGACCTGGACCTGCTGATCGGGAATAACGGCGCTTACCGCAACGGGCAGTATGTGGCAACCATCAGCTACTATAAGAACACCGGCACAGCTACAGCCCCCGCTTTTACCCTCGTAACCGATGACTACCTGAATCTTGCCGCTGCACAGCTGCTGCACCTGAAACCCACCTTTGCAGACCTGAACGGAGATGGCAGACAAGACCTGGTGCTCTCTTACAAGGACATCAAAACCAAAAGTACAGCTATAGTGTACCTGCCACACACAGCCTCAGGCTATAGTTGGAACGAGAAGGTGCTGCTGCATGCTGCCGCTGAAGGGGATGCCCCCGCCTTTTTTGATGCCGATCAGGATGGTGACCTAGACATGCTGCTAGGCAAGGCCACCGGCGAGCTGCAGCTTTACACAAATACCGGCACACAGGAGCGCCCGGCCTATAGTTTAACTATATCCGGTTTAGGTGGCATCGGCTTCAGTTTCGATAAGCGCTTTTTGCACCCAGCCACAGCAGATGTTGATGGCGACGGCACCACAGACCTGATTACGACAGATGAGAGCGGAACTATAAGCATATACCGGAACCTGCCAACCATACTTAGCCAACCCTTTACACCTGAGACCAACCTGTTGGAGAACCCGCTGGCAGCTACCCTGCTGCCCACCAAACTGGGTAAAAACGGGAGCATAACGGCTGCGGCGCTGGGTGGAGCAGGCAAGCTATACTTAGTAGCCGGTACACAGGGCGGAGGCCTATACCTGTTGCAGCAAACATCCGGCTACCAGCAAAATCCCACTGCACCCTCCGAAGAACTCATAGTAGAACTACACCCTAACCCAGCAGATAAGACCATTCCCGTGCAGGTAAGCGCCTCGGAGCCGGTCACGTTTGTAGTGTATGACGCCATTGGCAGAAAGGTATACAACAGCGGCAGCACCCGCAAGCAGTACAATCATATTCCGTTGCATAACTTCAGGAGTGGCATGTACTTCCTGCGGGCGGAAAACCAGCGTGGCCGGTATAAAACTGCTAAATTTATAGTACAGTAATGAAAAGCCTGCTCTACCTCCGCCTGCTCACTGACGAACAAACTATAGCCTATGGCAACCCGGTACTGGAACAGGTGAAAA
>DATBUF010000446.1:0-4741 GCA_036516435.1 Pontibacter sp. | reverse complement strand
TAGAAGCCAACTTCGTACGACTTGTTTAGTTTATTTTCAATTTTAACCAATACTGTGTCTATAGGATTTTTCTCAAAATCAGACGCAATGGTGTCTTTACTCTGGCTTGAGTTATTGCAAGACAGTAATACCAGAGATAATATTGAAATGATTACCGATTTCATTTTTTTAGCTTGTGCCTAACTAGCGCATAAACGGAACCCTATTCAGTTTATCTGCACTATGTGTGGATGTACTTTATTTACACTTACTCAAACAGGCCCAGTAGTAAACCACACATTCTGTTTAGCTAATATAAAGATAGTTTTCAGATTATCCAGTGGGATATTAGTATTGTACATAAATATAAGTATCACCCTCAAACTTACTGCACTACCACAAAAAATCCCCGCCTAAACTATAGACGGGGATTTTGGTAATTTATAAACTATAGTTGTGCTTAGTTGGCAGCTGCTGTAGCTTTCTCTTTTTTCTTGCGCTTCTTTTCTTTCTTTTTGTCTGCTTTGGTTGGCTCAGCCTTAGCTTTGTTATCTACCTGCGGCAGGCCGGATGTGTTGTCGGTTACCAAGGTCATCTCTTTTACAAGATGGCTGGCGCCGGCAAACTTGTCAACTATAAACAGCATGAAGCGGGCATCTACCGAAATGTTACGCACCTGGTCGGGGTTGTAGGCGATGTCACTCATAGTGCCTTCCCAGTTGCGGTCAAAGTTGGTGCCGATCAGCTGTCCGTTGGCGTTGATAATCGGGGAGCCTGAGTTGCCGCCTGTCGTGTGGTTCGAGGCAATAAAGCAAACAGGCATCTGGCCGTTCACACCATAAGGGCCGTAGTCCTTTTTCTCGTATAGTTCACGCAGCTTATCCGGGATCACGTAATCAGGCACATCGGTCATGGCGGCTTTCTCCATAATACCTTCCAGTGTTGTATAGTAGTTGTAGGTTACGCCATCCAGGGGCTCGTAAGGCTCTACTTTACCATAAGCTACGCGCAGGGTAGAGTTGGCATCCGGGTAAAACTTCTTGTCCTGCTGCATGGTGCGCAGGCTGGTAATATACGTTCTGTACAGCAGGTTCAGGTTGTCGTTAGCCGATGTATAAGTTGGCAGCACCTGGGTGCGGTAGTGCGTATCAATGGCGTTGGCAAGGGCAAAAGCAGGGTCTTTTTTCAGTGCATCGGTTTTACCGGCTTTTACATCAGCCAGCAGTTTTTTGGTACCGGCTTCAGAGGTTAGTCCTGACTTGCTGTAAATGTCATCTGCTACTTTCGCGAAGTCTCCTTTATACCTGGCACCTGCTGCTTTTACCGCTTCCGGCAGTAATTTCTTGTCCAGGTCGTTGTAGTACAGGCCCATTAAAGCGGCAAATACCTTTTTGTCGGTAGGGGCGCTGTAATCTTTAAAGAAGGCAGCAGACGCTTTCTCCAGGCGCTCTACCTGTGCATTGATCTCGCTCTGCGGCGCTTTGCCTTCAAGCAGTTCCTGAAGTTTTATAAAGCCGGATGCATAGCGGATCAGTTCCACACCATTTGCGGCTTCCATAATGTAGTCACGCGAAATAGTGATGCCGTCCAGCGCCTTATAGTTCTTCTCGAAATCAGCCATCAGGTGGCCGTACTGTTGTTTGCGGGCTGCATCAGCATTTACCCAGCTCATAAACTGGCGCTCCAGCTCCTTCTTTTTAGCAATGGTGTTTGCCTTGCGCAGGCCACGTGTTTCACCAATCCATTTTTTCCAGGCGTTGGCTACGCTGGCGTATTTAGCCGCATACTGGATGCGCACTGCATCCGACGCTTTCATGTCCTTGTCCAGGATCTGGAGTTTGGTGTCGCGGATCTTGATCTTGGCCGGGTTAGAAACACTATAGATCTCCTCAATGGCATGCGAAGTCAGGTACTCGTTGGTGCGGCCCGGGAAGCCGAAAACCATCGTGAAATCATTCTCCTTGATGCCGCTCAGCGAGATAGGCAGGTGGTGCTTTGGCTTATAGGGCTTGTTGTTTGGTGAGTACTCGGCGGGCTCGTTGTTTGGGCCGGCGTAGATGCGGAACAGCGAGAAGTCGCCGGTATGGCGTGGCCACATCCAGTTATCCGTATCGCCGCCAAACTTACCTATAGATGAAGGCGGTGCACCTACCAGGCGAATGTCTTTAAACGTCTCGGTGATGTACATGTAGTACTCGTTGCCATAAAAGTATGGCCTGATCACGGCATCGTAGTGGGTACCGGCTGTCGCTTCCTGGCGTACCCTGGCAATGTTCTTCTGGATCACGGCCTCGCGTTCGGCTTCGGATTTTACTCCTTCAGTACCTGTCAGAATCTGCTTGGTCACGTCTTCCATGCGCACGATAAACGTGGCTGTCAAACCCGGATTTGGCAGTTCCTGGCTTTTCTCCATCGCCCAGAAGCCTTTGGTCAGGTAGTCGTTTTCTACGGAGCTGTGCTGCTGAATCTGGCCATAGCCGCAGTGGTGGTTCGTAAGCAGCAGGCCCTCTGGAGAGATCATCTCGCCGGTGCAGAAACCGCCAAACGACACAATGGCGTCTTTCAGGCTGGACTGGTTTACACTGTAAATGTCATCGGCAGAGAGCTTCAGGCCCTTTTTCTGCATCTCAGACTCGTTTAGCTGTTTGAGCAGCATAGGCAGCCACATGCCTTCGTCGGGGCGGGCGGTGCTTATACCTACACTCAGAAAGGCAGCTGCTATAAAAGCAAATATGCGTTTGCTGATCATGGGTGAATGTGTTTTGTAACAAAAGTTTAACTGGCTGAAATTACTTTAATTTGCCCAAGGAAGCAAAAGGGCGGGAGAGAGGCTGCATACAGGAGTTAAAGAAGTCAGCAGTTTAAAAGCTTTGGGAGCTAGAACCTTATAGTTGCAGACTATAGTTTATCCTGATCGCGAAAATTCTGGTTAATTTAAAGCAGGAGCCGGCGCAACTATAGATCAGGTGCCACCGGCTCGTACATGCTTTACACCTATAGTACGCCCATTGTTGGTTCTACCGCATGGTTGGCTTCCCAGGCCCGGAAATTACTGATCTCTTTCTGGAAGGCATCTGCAAACCAGGCCATCAGACTAATGTCGTCGAGCAGGCCCAGTATGGGTATAAAATCGGGAATGATATCCAGCGGGGTAACCAGGTATAAAAGTACGCCCACTCCAATCAGCAGCGACTTGTTAGAGACAGCCCGGTAGCTGCCATTGGCATAAGCCTTCACCAGCCTGATGAAGGTCTGCATGATGTCCTTCACCTGCGCTAAACCACTCTGATTACTTTCCACATCCACTAATTTGCCGTAGGCTGTGGTAAGCAGCATGGCTAGTTTGGCAGGTTTTGCCAGTAATCCGCCGGCACGCCCTACGTACTTCCGGAAGATGGCATGCTGCGATAGTTGCAGCCCTTTTTGTATTAAATCCTGTAGCATGGTTCTCGTGTTTTCTGATAAATGCTATGCTTTACGCACAAACCTGCCATTTAGCTGTTCCAGGGCATTGTTTTGCTAACTATAACCAGTATAAAATATATCTGCCTCACCTATTGACTTGCACCTGATACTTCCTTTAAATTAGAGAACTATAACAAACTATAGTACAACGCAAACACACGTGTTTTTCTGAGACCTTATGAAACTTCTGCTTAAAATTTGCCTGGCACTTGCAGTGGTAGCGGCGCTCGGACTGGTAGGTTTTTCATATTTCCTGCCCCGGCAGGTAGTTGTGAGGCAAAGCATCCGGATCAATGCCTCCCCGGACAAGGTGTTTCCCTACATCAACAATCCCGCTGACTGGAAACGCTGGAGCGCCTGGAATAAAACCTACGACCCCACACTGATTTACATGTATGGCGGCCCCCTGAGCGGGGAAGGAGCCCGGCAAAGCTGGAGCGGCGATAAAACAGGCAACTGGCAGATGGTATTCACACAGAGCACCGCTCCTGATAGTCTGTCGTATGAATTAAAGCAGCCCGGCCAAACTATAGTTACAAAGGGGACTTTTACTTTAGAGAAAACAGCCACTGGTACCCAGCTTACTTGGCAGCAGCTTACGCCTGTAGAAGATAACCTGCTGGCACTGTACAAAGGTGCCTGGCAGCACTATAAAACGGAGCAGCAGGTACAGCAAGGCCTGCAGAACCTGAGTACGCTCCTGCACGATACAAGCCAAACCACTGCTAAAAAATAAAACGATGCCGTTAACTATAAACCGCCCGCAACGCTCTGAATATCCTGATGTTTACCACAACTACATGCGCCAGCTACCTGAGGAAGGCGATGTACTGAATTTACTGGAAGAACAGGCTGCGGACCTGCGCCATATGCTGCTGGGGATGAGCGACCAGCGTGCCGAAGAAAGTTATGCCGAAGGGAAATGGACTATAAAAGAGCTGCTGCAGCACATGATCGACTCGGAGCGGATATTTGCTTACAGAGCCCTTTGCATTGCCCGCGGCGAAGAAGCATCGTTACCCGGGTTTGATGAGAACCGGTACGCTGGCAACTCCCTGGCTAACATGCGCCTGCTGAAAGATATACTGGAAGAGTACGACCTGGTGCGCCGCTCCAACCTGCTCATGTTCCGGAGTTTTACTTCAGAAATGCTGGATAATGTAGGCACGGCTAATGGCAAGCAAATCTCCCTGCGCGGCCTGATACACGTAACAGCTGCTCACGAGCGCCACCACATCAACATCTTAGCCGAACGGTACCTGAAGGAGTAGCACGTGTTTTTCGTATCACGTAGCAC
>DATBUF010000445.1:0-2781 GCA_036516435.1 Pontibacter sp. | reverse complement strand
TTATCACTTTCTGGAACTGAATGACATTCCGCAGGGGCCTCTCCTGCTCCGCGACTTTGGCTTCGACGAAAGTAAGCTCGGGCATTCTGACCACATGAGCCACAAGTACAAGGAGATCGAGAACATCCTCATTACCTACCCAAACCTGGACTTCATTCTGATAGGTGACAGCGGACAGCGGGATGCCGCCATCTATAGCGAAGTAGTAAAAAACCATCCGGGCCGTATCATGGCTATCTATATACGTGATGTTAACATTGAGAAGCACACTCGCAAAGTAGTTGGCATAGCCGACGAATTAAAGCGCGGTGGCGGCGACGTGGAAATGCTGCTGGTAAAAGAAACCGCCGAAGCTGCCAAACACGCCGCCAACCATGGGTTTATTTTTGTGGAAGAAGTAAAAGAGGTAGCTAAGCAGGTGGAAATAGACGAGGCGGGTGACAAGTAATTGCTGGTGACAAAATGGAAATACCTATAGTTGAGCCAGGCAGGTTGTGGTATACGTGCCTGGCTTTTCTCTGTCAGGTCATATAAGGCTGGTGGTTTACGATCAGCACTTTGTCATCGGCTAAGAGCAGGTAGCCATAATCGTAACAGAAATAGTACGTGTTGCCCTGTTTCGTACGGTACACGTGGGTAAAGTGCTTAAAATCAAATCCTGCCAGTTGCAGTAACTCTCTCTTTAGTGTGGTTTTGCCTTCGGGGCTGGCGCGCTGCAACACAAAGCGGTTGTGGCGAAGCTTGTTATTCACGTCGCGCATCAGGCGCTCGCCCGTATCTGCACCACGGCGCCGGTTACTGTTTGTGGCCCTGCATTGGCTGGTACAAAAGCGCTTATCGGCGCGCCCAACTATAGCAGTGCCACATTGCTCACAGGTTCTGCCTGGTCTGTTCATGCCTCTTTTTGTCACAAAGCGTTTATAACCGTTTAAATACGCTTTAAACGGTTATAAACGCATATAAACGTATAGTTTGCGTTTAAGTATGCATCATGTATGTATTTGCTGTAGCAAAACATAAAGCCCTATGAGTTATACAGCCTCTTACCATGAAATCTACCTTAATACGCTTGAGCATGAACGCAAAAAGTATATAAAGCTCTGGTACAAGCCTAACCCATTTATCACCAGAAAATTAAACGAAGCCACCTGGATCAGGTACAGCAAAACCTATAAGTGCTACATGATGCACCACCTCCCGCAAACTATAGAAATGACGTACACCCACTTTCAGGGCTTGGCCAAAGTAAATACCAGGTACCTGAACAGGCCCAAACGCTTAAAACCAGACAGGTTTGTGCCGGTATTGAATGGCGCGCAGCAGGGCGAACCGTTGAAAAAACTGGCGGAGCTGCCTGTGGTAAAGCTACAACCTATGCTGCTGCCTGCTGCGCAAACTGTAATAGGCATTACGTACCGCTACGACAAGCACCTGCACACTACTCTTAAAAACAGTGGTATTGCCAGCTGGCAGCAGGAACAAAAGTGCTTTGCAATACCTGAAGGCGGCCAGCATATAGCAGCTCTTGCTAAAACGCTTGAAGGAACAGGTTGGCTTTGGCTGAGCCAGGAACTTCAGGTGCGCGATGTGCGATTGCTGCGCACCTTGTGGGAACAGACCTACTATAAGCCCAACAACTACATTACCTGCCCACTCGATTACCTGGAAAAGCTGTTTTTGCTCAATTACTCGCTTAACACCATTCGGACATACCACTCGCTGCTACTGCGCTACCTGAATAGCTACCAGGACAAGGGACTGGCAACTATAAACACCTTTACCGAAGAAACTATAAACCAGTACCACCGGCAAATGGTGCAGGGCGGGACTTACTCTGTTTCCTTTATAAACCAGAGCATCAATGCTGTTAAGTTCTACTACCAGCGCGTGCTGGGCAGGCACGAGGTAAACCTGAACAATGTGGAACGGCCCGATAAACCGGACAGATTACCAACTGTTTTAAGCAAAGAAGAAGTTAAGAAGATTTTAGCTGCCACTGATAATATAAAGCACCGCTGCATGCTGCAACTGCTTTATGCCGGCGGCCTGCGCATAGGCGAAGTAATAAACCTGAGGCTGACAGATATCAGGTCGGACAGAAATATGCTGTTTATACGGGGCGGCAAAGGTAAGAAAGACCGGACCACAGTATTGTCACAACGGCTGCTGGAAAACCTAAGGAACTACTACAAGGTGTATAAACCAAAAGAATGGCTCTTTGAAGGGCAATCCGGGGGCCAGTATACAGCAGATAGTATCCGGAACGTGTTCCGGGCGTGTATGGCAAAAGCCGGAGTTAAGACAAAAGCAACGCCTCATACGCTACGCCACTCTTTTGCTACGCACCTGCTGGAACAAGGTACTGACCTGCGTTACATCCAGACCTTGCTGGGACACCGCTCCAGCAAAACCACCGAGATTTATACACACGTAACCAGCTATGCATTAGATAAAATTGTGAGCCCGCTAGATAATTTATAGAAAACAGCTATATTAGTATCACACAATGGAGCCGGATATATTTAAATCAACTATAGTTCAGCACATTTTAAATTATCAAGCAAAGCTCCACACATAGTGCAGATAAACGGAATAGAGTTCCGTTTATACTATAGTTGGCAGGTATACCCTATACTAACATTGAATGAAAACAAGATATAAGACAGGGCTCTCAACAATTCTACTCATAAGCGCATTGAGTGTCAACAGCAGTTGCAGGCAAGTATCAAAAGGCGAGAGTGAAAAGCATATTACAGTTGAGACTGAAGAGGATACCAACTT
>DATBUF010000444.1:0-4945 GCA_036516435.1 Pontibacter sp. | reverse complement strand
TGTAAGTGGCAGCGCAATAGAGCCCATCAGCAGGATAAGGAAGATGATGGAAAGCGCTTTCGCATTCTGTGTAATCCCTCCCAGGCTGGTGATTTCGCGTGTATTGGTGCGGCTGAAGATGATGTCGATGATAAAGAACAGACCGGTAACGTTAACGCCGTGGCTCAGCATCTGCACTACGCCACCTTGCAGGCCCTGTTCGTTCAAGGTAAAAATACCGGCAGCAATCAGGCCAACGTGTGCAATAGAAGAATAAGCGATCAGGCGTTTCAGATCGTGCTGGCGGATAGCGATCACAGATCCGTAAACGATGCCGATGATGGAAAGGATAAGTACCAGCTCATCCCATTGGCTTACGCCCAAAGGTACCACTGGCAGTAACCAGCGCAGCACACCGTAAATACCCATCTTCAGCATGATACCGGAAAGCAGCATCGTAGCCTGCGTTGGCGACTCTGTATAGGTATCAGGCTGCCAGGTGTGGAACGGGAATACCGGCATTTTAATGGCAAAGGCAATGAACAGGAACCAGAAGATCCAGCTCTGCGACTCAGCGCTCAGCGCCAGTTGGTAAAATGCCTGCACATCAGAAGAGTGAGCCGCTGCAGTAGTTGCTCCCGTCTGGAAGTACAGGTATACAAATGCGGCCAGCATGAAAAGCGAGCCAAAGATAGTGTATACAAAGAACTTGAACGTAACCCGGATGCGGTTTGTACCTCCCCAGATAGCGGCAATAAAGTAGATCGGAATCAGGGCTACCTCCCAGAAGAAGTAGAACAGGAACGCATCCAGCGCTACGAACACCCCAATAAGGCCCGTCTGCATGAACAGGATGAGCGCATAGAAGGCATTCGGGTTCTTGTAATCGTGTTTAAAAGCCGAGAGTATAATTAATGGCACTAAGAACGTAGTCAGCAACACCATCAGCAAACTGATGCCATCCATCCCAATATGGAAGCCGATTCCGGCATTCTGCACCCACGGCATGTTAAGTTCAAACTGCGTACGGCCATCTGCCGAATTAAAGCCTGCAGTAGCCACCAACGCAATAGCAAACTCTACTAAAGCTGCCCCAAAAGCCACTTTCTTGGCACTTTGTCCTTTCATGAGCAGCACCAGCAGCGCAGCTAAGGCAGGCCAGAAAAGTAATAAAGCTGTTATCATCTTCTAAGAACCTTATCCGATAAAGAAATTTAAAAACAGAATAAGTGCGATGCTAAGCACCATCAGCAGCACGTAAAACCCGATAACACCGCTCTGTGCAAAGCGAAGCGTACGGCTGCTCAGCATTACAAATTTGCCGACACCATTAACAATGCCATCTACAACCACCACATCAAAAACTTTGTGGAAGAAAGAAGACAGCGCCATGACAGGTCGCACGATAATGGCGTTGTATAATTCGTCTATGTAATACTTGTTGTAAACTAGGTTGTGGATTGGAGAAAGCCTGGTGCCCTCCGCAGCCGGAACCTGTTTTTTGCTCACGTACATGGTATAGGCAATACCGGCAGCAACTATAGCCACCGCAACCGAAATTCCCATCAGCATCCATTCGGTAGCGTGGTCGAGGTGCATTGGCTCCACTGCGGTTGGGTTAGCAACACGCGCAAAGTCGTAGATCGGTGCCAGGTAATTCTGCAGCACGTGCATGTTTTCCCCGAAGATTGGCGGAATACCCAGGAAGCCACCTATAGTTGAAAGAACGGCCAGCACAATCAGCGGCAACGTCATCGACATAGGCGACTCGTGCAGGTGTGCTTTCTGCTCCTCCGTACCGCGGAACGTGCCGTAAAACGTCAGGAATACCAGGCGGAACATGTAGAAAGATGTCATGAACGAAACCAGTACGCCCAGGCCCCACAGCAGTTTACTGTGCACCCACACATGCGCCAGCAGTTCATCTTTAGAGAAGAAACCGGCGAACGGTGGAATACCGGCAATAGCCAGCGTACCAATCAGGAAAGTAACAAACGTAATGGGCAGGTACTTGCGTAAACCACCCATGTTGCGGATGTCCTGCTCGTTGCTCATGGCGTGGATAACGGAACCAGCACCTAAGAACAGTAATGCCTTAAAGAATGCGTGAGTTAAAACGTGGAAGATGGACGATGAGAACGCCATCACGCCCAGCGCCAGGAACATATATCCCAACTGCGACACAGTAGAGTAAGCCAGCACCTTCTTAATATCGTTTTGCGCCAGACCTATAGTTGCTGCCAGCAGTGCTGTAACTATACCAACTATAGCAATTACTTCAAGCGTAGTAGGAGCAAGTACAAACAGCACATTCGAGCGGAGTACCATGTAAATACCAGCCGTCACCATGGTTGCGGCGTGGATCAGCGCTGATACAGGCGTAGGACCCGCCATCGCATCCGGTAACCAGGTAAACAACGGCACCTGCGCACTTTTACCCATCGCGCCAACAAACAGCAGCATGGTAATCGTGATCATCACCGTAGAATCAATACCGCCGGTATAGCGGGCAGCCTCTGCAAAAACCTGCGGGTAGCTTACCGATCCGAACGTGATAAAGATCAGGAAAATAGCCAACAGGAAGCCTAAGTCACCAATACGGTTCATTACGAAGGCTTTTTTAGCGGCATTGTTATAGTTGGTGTTCTTGTTCCAAAAGCCGATCAGCAGGTACGAGCAAAGCCCCACACCTTCCCAACCCACAAACATCATCACGTAGTTAGAGCCCATTACGAGCAGCAACATCGAGAACATGAACAGGTTGATAAAGGCGAAGAACTTACCAAAGTTCTCGTCTTGGCTCATGTAGCCGGCTGAGTACAGGTGAATGAAGAAGCCGATGCCGGTTACCATCAGCATCATCAGCAGCGTGAGTTGGTCGATCAGGAATGAGAAACCGATCTGCATATCCCCTACCGAGATCCAGTTGTAGAAATCTACGGTGTAAGGGCGGCTGCCATTGGCTGTAAAATCAAGGAACAGGTATACCGAGATGAGGAAGGAAACCAGCACTGTGCCGCAACCTATCATACTTACCACACCCTTTGCCAGCTTGCGGTTGCCCAGCCCGTTCACGATAAAGCCGATCAGGGGCAGCAGTGGAATGAGCAAACAGAGCAGTGCCATCGCCTGGTTATTGAAGGGCATTACAATCTCTTGCATCTAATGTTGTATTAAGTTAAGCTATTGTAGATTCTTTTTCGAAGCTTACCACTTCAGGTGGTTCAGCAGTTGCACGTCCGTAGAGCGAATGTTGCGGTAAATCATCACGATAATGGCCAGCCCCACACATACCTCGGCAGCGGCCACGGCCATAATAAAGAACACGAATACCTGACCGTTCGGGTCAGAGCGGTACGCTGAGAACGCAGCAAGCAGGATGTTTACGGCGTTGAGCATCAGCTCCACACACATAAAAATGATGATGGCATTGCGTCTGGTAAGCACGCCAATAACGCCAATCACGAAAAGAGCAGTGCTAAAGAACAGGTAATATTCCAGCGGAACGGTTCTGATAATTTCAGGTATCTGATTCATTTTCTGTGTAGTCCGAACGTAGTACTACTGTTAAAATAAAATGCAAAATTGAGCCGCAAAGTTATCCCCTTTTCTTAAATATCCATAACTTATTTCTATACTTCTTAGCACCAGCCAACTATAGGTGTACACGCCTCTTTTTTAACTCGCCCATTCTGCCTGCCGTAATTTGCTGAGCCGGTTTACTCTCTCCTATGCTTATTCTGTGCACACTTTCTAAACTATACACCTCCACTTAAAGCGCAAACTTCCGTAGGTAAAGAACTATAGTTGCAGTACCTTCCGCACTAGGCTGATTGTGAACGTACTGGAACATGCACCCGGACACAATCCTGAAAAGACAACTATAAAAATACAGCGCATGCGTAATAAGTACAAAAAGAGAACATGGCTTACTGGCAGCATACTTTGCAGATGTTTGCTATTGGGTTCGTTGCTGTGGCACGGCTGTACTATGGACGAGAAAAAGAAAGCAGAACAACCTACTACTCAGGAAACCAGCAAGGCAACAGCTGTTATCACGCACAGGGCCTTCTACCAGAATATTCCTTCAGGCTCAGGTATAGAAGCAGCTCCGGATGGGTATTATGTTATTGGTGACGACACTCCATTTTTATACCATCTTGACAAGAACTATAAACAAGTTGCTAAATATGAGCTTTTTGATACTTCCGAATTTGTAAATGGGCGCATCCCGAAGCCCGTTAAACCCGACCTGGAGAGCTTGGCCAGCTTCACTTACGAAGGTAAAGAGTACCTTATCTCACTTGGTTCCGGTTCATCGCCTGCACGCAGGAAGGCTTATGTACTGGAGTTGCCTGTAGCTAACGCCCGCCCTGCAGTAAAGGAAGTTGATCTTTCGGCTTTGTTCGATGTGCTGCAAAACAACGAAACTATAGTTGGAGAGGAATTGCTGAACATTGAGGGGCTGGCTTTTACAGAGGATGGCGTATACCTGCTGCAACGTGCTCTTAACAAGGCCGGTAACCTTATACTTCATTATAAACTCTCAGAGTTCGCCCCTTTTCTGCTTGAAGGTAAGCCGCTCCCCGATCCTGAATTGTATTTTGTTCAGCTGCCTTCTTTGCAAGGGTACCAGGCAGGCTTTTCGGGCGCCTATGTTTTGGAAGGTAAGCTGTTCTTTACGGCATCTATAGAAAGCGCACCGGATGCTATCCGAGATGGCGAAGTATTAGGAAGCTATATTGGGCACATTCCGCTCTCCGACTTCTCCAAGGCTGCTCCTCCTGCTAATCCTATAGTTGCCGCTGCAACGCTCATAACCGATGAACAGGGAAAAACCTACATCGGGAAAGCCGAATCGCTGGTAGTTGAGAAAGCCGGAGGCACTGGTAAGTATAAAGTTGTGGCTGTTTCAGATGATGATCAGGGCCATTCAGAGATTCTGGAAGTGGAGTATAGGGTTGAG
>DATBUF010000443.1:0-2282 GCA_036516435.1 Pontibacter sp. | reverse complement strand
ATCCCTATACGCGTCGAAAACTAAAATAAACCAGGTGTGCCTATCAAAATATAGCAGCCGTGCCAGTTAAACAGTAAATCAGACTGATACCAAATCGGCCGCAAAGGTACGCAAAATAAACGTGAGAAACTAATCACAGGGCAATTATCAACTATAGCCGTGCGGGCAGCAGGCATTCGTATGTTTATAGCTTCCCTATGCAAGCTGTAACACCTTTCGCAGCGGACAGAAGCAACATGTAACTATTCATTTATTTTTTATTACCATTCCATCTAAAATTGCACAACCTTTGTTCTGCTTCGCCGTTAGATGAGGCATCAGGTACTTAAATTAAAACACATTTTAAACCTGATTAAATCCTGTATACCAATAACTATAGTTTAATACACGCATTAAAGACACAACTTTAGCTAAGCCTTTATGTAACAAGACCATAACGCCTTTACAGCATACACCCTCCGCTCCAGACATACTACACACCTTATTGAACAGAAGCAAACAAACCAGGTGCTGCCTCACCTTAGGCTGCGCTGCTTTCCTGAAATCAATTAAATAAAACCTTAAACCCCTTTAGTTCTTCACGTATGTTACATTTTACTAAAATCACAACCCAGGGCAGAGATTTTAACCTGATCGCTTCCGGAGCGTTGGCATTCAAAATTCACAACAGGATTTTAAAAGATGAAGCCTTTACAGCAGGTACCTCCATCAACCGCAACATGCTGATCGGAAGCGTACCGGCACGAAAAGCCACATCCGGTAACAAGAGTGTATTTTTTGTGATCATTTCAGATCTGGACAAAGTAAACACCGAAGCCCTTTGCCAGGTTATTGCCAGAGAGCGTGCAAAAGGAAGTTATGCTGTTTGCCAGGTAATTCCGATGTATTACAACGAACCGTCTTTTAAAGCCCTTAAAATGCTGCGCCAGAACTTTGACGAGGTGTTGGAGCTGAGCAAAATGAACCTGGGCGGCGGCAAAGTACTGATGGGTATGGAGCAACAGCACTGCCTGATGAGTGATTACCTGCTCTCGATGGCCCGCATTATGTTCCATGTATGTGCCAGCACCACCATACCAGCCAAAACAGTAGAAGAGCGCATTGCAGAACCCGCACTTATGTAAATAACAGTTACTCTTAAAAGTATAACAGGCTGCCCCCTACAGGCAGCCTTTACTTTTTATACATTTTAGTATCAGCTGCATAGCAGGTTAATTGCATTTACAAGCTTGCAATTACTGGCAAAGCGGCAGGCAAAAGTGTATCTTTATAGCTGGCTTTACTTGCACACTCATGGCATCTGTTTTCAAGATATATTCTTCTTCGGCCGGGTCCGGCAAAACCTACGCACTTACCAAAGAATACCTGAAGCTGGCGCTCCACTCCCCTAACCCGGACTATTACAGAGCTATACTGGCTATTACGTTTACCAACGATGCCGCCGCCGAAATGAAGGAGCGCATATTGGGCGCTTTGCGTGGCTTTAACGATGACACGTTATCGGATAAAACGAAGCAGAAAAGCGAAAACCTGTTGGAAGAGATTACTGCAGAACTACAGCAGGATTACCCGGAACAACAGCTGAACAAGGAAGAAGTAAGAAGAAGAGCCGAACTGGTTTTCCGGCAGGTACTTTACAACTATGCTGATTTTAGTGTCAGCACCATTGACAGTTTTGTAAACAAGATCGTACAGGCCTTTGCGCGAGAACTGAATATACCCCACAACTTTGAAGTAGACCTGGACTCGAATACCCTGCTTAACACGGCTGTATCGCTGTTGCTGGACAAGGTAAAGAATGAGAAAGGGGATTTGCTGACTGAAACATTGGAGCAGTTTATACTGGAAAAAGCCAGCGAAGGCCGCAGCTGGAGCAAACTAACCGAAGAACTGGCCGACTTTGCCCGCAACCTGCTGAACGAACAGGTTTATGAGGCCATTACTGACCTGCAGCAACTGACGCTGGAGGATTTCAGGGAGGTGCAGCGCGAGCTCCGCGAAACCAGGAAACAGATTGAAGAAGCTATCGTTGAACCTGCCAGCCAGGCCGTGGCTTTGATCGAACAGGCTAACCTGGATGCGGCAGACCTCTCCTATGGCAAGAACGGCATTTACGGCTACTTCTACCGCTGGCTCAAAACTATAGATCTGAACTATAGCAACAGCAACGCCCGCAAAACCGTGGAAAACGACAGCTGGTACAGCGCTTCTGCTAAAAAGAACAGCTTCATAGTTAGCCAGATCGACAGCATCAAAGGTCAGCTTTCGGAATACTACCTGGA
>DATBUF010000442.1:0-1520 GCA_036516435.1 Pontibacter sp. | reverse complement strand
TTTGTGAACCCTTACTTCTTCTCCCCTATTTCCTGTTAAACAGAATCTCTTCGTAGCCGATGAGCAGGTCGGCACGCGACCCAGGCGGACGGTAATAGATGAGGATGTCGTAGGTGTTGCCGGTGGCAAAATGGCTGCCTTCAAAATAACTCGCGTCTGCCTCCTTGCTGTTAGCCGGTTTCAGGGCATAGTAGTAATTATAGTACCCCTGTTTCAAAAGCAGGCGTCCGGTATAGGCTTGCCGCTCGGCGTCGTAGCGCATAAGGGCATTCTCGCTCAGTTGCCAATCGGTAAGGCCTCCCAAAATGTAGACGCTTCCGTTGCTGACCTCACCTGTCCGCAGTTCAAAGTCAACCCAGGTATAGTCGGCGTTCACAATAGAGTTGCCATACTCGCGGTTACCGTACAGTTGCTTGCCATCCACATCGGGATCCTGGCTATAGGCCAGGCCATCCCGGCTCCTGTCAGCCTGCAGGAACACCCCGGCAGGAGAAGTTTCCAGGTTGATCTGATCAATACCTAAGCCCTTGAAGCGTATGCTCCGGGTGTCAAACGTCCGGAATTCACTCAGGCCAAGAAAGTGGTCTTTCGGCTCGAAAAACACATATTCCAGGCGGCGCTGATCATCCCGCACAAAAGTTGGTTTCGGGTATACCTTGGCATTGTCCCATCGGTGATTCTGACGCAGCACGGCTTTCACTTCCTGCGACGGATTCACGAGCACATAGTCTTTGTAGAACACGTTAAACTCAACTGGCTGACGTTCCGCCTTACCGGTTGGTCCGGTCGGAGCGCCCAGCTTTGCGCCCACCGCAACCAGGTTCTGGTAGACCAGTATGCGCCGGGTCAAGAGCAGGTTGCCCCCCTCCTCACTTACCTGCAAAACATAGTTGCCGCTCAACTTCACACGGGGTACTCTGAAACGGTAATGCACATACGGAACGCGCGTGTTGATTGAATTCTGTACGTCGGTGATAAAGAACTCATTGAAGTCGTTCAGGTACTGGGTTTCGTTGAGGCCGGAAGGAGTCCAGTCGGCGTTGCAGTGCACCAGCTTGGCAACCAGGCGCTGTGGACCGGCATTCAGTCGGTCAAATTCCAGCAGAATCGGTTGCTCCTGGTTTAGCGAAATAACGGCCGGCTCCAGCACAGCTTCAGGACCGCCTGTGCCCCGGTAACATTGCACCGACCGAATGCTGGCGTCATACACAAAGTCTTCATAGCGCATGGCCTGCTGGGCACCGCTCCCGGTGCTGCCTTGCCCCTGCTGCTCCAGCGGAACACACGCAGGTAGTGCAAGAGCCAGCAGTACAGCCAGCGCACCGGCGTATACTTTTCTGAGGATCATAAATCTGATTATAAATGGTTGAAGGCCGCGCCTCCTTTAGTTAAAAGTGCCTTCTGTTCAGAATTCCGAAGTTAGGAAAAAATCCCCAATCACATCCTGTGCAGGTAAATAGCCACATATTTTGAGTATAAAAAATTGTATATCACCTAGTTATCATTTATATTTAGGAACG
>DATBUF010000441.1:0-7976 GCA_036516435.1 Pontibacter sp. | reverse complement strand
ATCGCCAGCCGAAACAACGACATACACCGTTACAGTAACCAATGCAGACGGCTGCACCGCTACTGATCAGGTGGTAGTGAAAGTAACCGCTGCACCGACAGTTACAATAACCCCGAGCGGGCCGACAACTTTTTGCGAAGGCGGTTTTGTAACGCTTTCGGTTAATGCGGGTTCAGCGTCTACTTACCAGTGGCTTCAGGATGGGAACCCGATCAATCAGGCAACCAGCAGTAGTTTCACCACACATGCAGGCGGTAATTTCAGTGTGCGTGTTACCGGAAGCGGCGGTTGCACTACTACTTCGGAAGAAGTGAAAGTAACTGTAAATGCTGCACCAGATGTAGTGGCCGGAACTGCGCAGAGCGTTTGTAACAACACGCCAGCCTTTACACTATCCGGTTTCAGCCCCGCCGGGGGCACCTGGTCGGGCACAGGCATAAGTGCTGCGGGAGTGTTTAACCCGGCTACGGCAGGCGTGGGTACTCATACTTTAACCTACACAGTAAACCAGAACGGTTGCTCAGGCAAGGCGACTAAAACTATAACTGTTACGCCTGCAGTTGCAGAGGTAGGCACCATATCCGGGAACACCACAGTATGCGCCGGTACTGCCAACCTTACCTATAGTGTACCAGCAGTAGCGGGAGCTACAACCTACACCTGGTCTGTACCGGAAGGCTTTACCATCACAGCGGGGCAGGGTACCAATTCAGTTACGGTAATGGCTGGTAGTAGCAGTGGCACTATAGCTGTGAAAGCTGAGAACGGTTGCGGGGCTTCTGCTCCCAAAAGTGTAGCTGTAAACGTTACGGCGGCACCAACACCCACCATCACGGCAGCAGGCAGCACTACTTTCTGCGAAGGCGGGTCGGTAACGTTATCGGTGGGGGAAGGTCCCGGTTTTACTTACCAGTGGTATCGGAATGGGATTGCCATAAGCGGTGCAACCGGGACTACGTATCTTGCTGAAGCAAGTGGCAGCTATTCGGTAGTGGTGGCGAACGGCAGCTGCCAGGCAACTGCCGCCGCTATAGTTGTAAACGTAACCAGCGGCATCCGCAACAATACCATCACACCAGGTAACCAAACGCTTTGTGCAGGTGCAGCCGCCGCAAACCTGCAGGGCAGCACACCCACTGGCGGTTTGGGCAACTATAGTTACCAATGGGAGAGGAGCTCCAACGGCACAGACTTCACAGGCATACAGGGAGCCACAGGACCTGACTATAGTCCCGGTAACCTGACCGCTACCACCTGGTACAGAAGGGTGGTGACGGCGGGCGGTTGCAGCAGTAGCAGTGCCCCTGTTAAATTTACGGTTACCCCCTTGCCCACTGTAAGCCTGAGTGCCTTTAATAAAATGTGCACCGAAAACGACGCCCTGACACTCACCGGCGGACAACCTGCAGGTGGTACCTACAGCGGTCCGGGAGTTGCTAACGGTGTGTTTGATCCGGCAACAGCAGGCGCGGGCACCCATACCATTTCGTACACTTACACCGATGCGGGTAACTGCTCTGCAACTGCCACTCAAACTATAGTTGTAACAGAAACATGCGAAGTAACCGGTGTGGAAGACAACGAGCCACCTTACAAGTTTGTGCTGCATCCGAACCCGACACGGGATAAACTATACCTGGAGGTAGAGCTGCCACAGCGTACCGATGTTTCCCTGCGCCTGGTTGATGTGCGCGGCAGCGTGATCCTGGAGAAAAACTATAGCGGCAGGGTGGGACCTTTCTCCGAAACATTGCACCTCGACCATATAGCCCGCGGACTGTACATCCTGCAGTTTACCATAAAACAGGGCACGTACTCCAGGAGGATCGTACTATGGTAAATTTATTTAAACTAAGCCTCCTGCAGCAGCCGTATAGTTATACTTTGCACAGGTAAACTATAGAAAGCTATGAACAACAAAGTATGGTTTATAACAGGCGTGTCGGGTGGGTTTGGCCGGGTGCTGGCTGAGCAGGCAGCTCAACGCGGAGATAAGGTAATCGGCACGGTGCGGCAACAGCAGCAGCTCGAAGCATTTAATGCCATTTCGCCGGGCAATACTTTTGCCTACCTGATGGATGTGACCAATGCCGATGGGGTATACGCTACTATAGCAGCCGCCATACAGCACCTTGGCCGCATTGATGTATTGGTAAACAACGCCGGGTATGGCTTTTTAGGGGCTACCGAAGAGGCAACTATGGCAGATTTCCGGGAGGCGATGGAGACTAACTTTTTCGGGGCGCTGCAGGTAACCAGGGCTGTATTGCCGTACATGCGCCAGCAGGGCAGCGGGCATATTGTGCAGATGTCGTCGGCAGCCGGGTTCAGGAGTACGCAGGGTTTTGGGGTGTACAATGCGAGTAAGTTTGCCCTGGAGGGTATGAGCGAAGCACTGGCGTTGGAGGTAAAGCCTTTGGGCATACATGTTACCATTGTGGAGCCGGGCCCGTTCCGTACCAACTTTGCCGGATCAAGCATCAAAAGTGCTAAGCTGGAAATGCCCGAATACGAGCAGACCGCCCGTGTTTTCAAGAACACGATTCAAGGCTACGCCGGCCAGCAGGAGGGCGACCCCGAAAAGGCGGCACAGGTTATTCTGCAGGTAGTGGATGCAGCTAACCCACCGTTGCGCCTGCCGCTGGGCAGCACTGCTATTATGGCTGTGCGTAAAAAGCTGGAGCAGGTAGAGCACGACATCCAAGCCTGGGAAACTATAGCTGCCAACACATCCTTTACAACCTAACCCGAAAGGCAGCCAGAAACCGCAACTATAGTTTGCATAAGAATCCCGGGTACTATACTTTAGATGTAGCTACATTAGAGCTTGTTTAAATTTCGTTTTTGCAGGCGAGAATTGATCAGGAAGGGTTCTGGCGAAACCTTTTTTGAGTCGCATAGCAGCGCTACGCGACGATAAAAGGTGAAGTCAGGTTCCTTGATGGGAAATTTGAAGCGCAAAGGATGAAATTTAGACATACTCTTAAAATAAGTCTGTATGACCAGAAAGATCAAGAAAAAACATAAAGCCGTTTACGCTCCTGTAGGAGACCTGGTAACTTACCGCGCCCTGCCTACGCACGAGGTGGCGTACATCGATCCGTTTCTGTTCCTGAACCACCATGGGCCGCAGGTATACAAACCCCATAACCAGGGGCTACCATTCGGGCCGCACCCGCACCGGGGCTTCGAGACGCTTACTTTTATACTGGATGGCGACATCATGCACCAGGATACGGGTGGTGGCATGGACGTGATTGAGGCTGGCGGTGTGCAGTGGATGACGGCCGGTTCGGGGCTGATCCATGCTGAAGTATCCTCAGAGAAGTTTAAGCAGGAAGGCGGCCCGCTCGAGATTCTGCAGCTCTGGTTTAACCTGCCGGCAAAACATAAAATGGCAGCACCTAATTACATTGGCCTGCAGCAGGATGCCATACCGGTGGTGGAAGAAGATGGCGGCAAAGTTAAAGTAAACGTAATCTCCGGCAGCTGGCGCGACACCCAGGGCCCGATTCCCTCGCTCAGCGACATCCACATGGCGAGTATAGAACTGAAAGCAGGTGGCAGCTTTACCACAACTATAGCTCCTGAGCGTAACATCTTTTTCTACGTGGTGCGCGGTGCTGTGCGGGTAAATAACGAAACCGCAAAAAAACTTCGCTTAGTGGAATTTACCAACGAAGGTGACGAACTGAAAGTAGAGGCGCTGGAAGACAGCTATATGCTGCTGGGCCACGCACAGCCGTTTAACGAACCGGTAGTATCACACGGACCATTTGTGATGAACACCGAAGAAGAAATTCACCAGGCTTTCCGCGATTACCAGGCCGGCAAAATGGGAGTGTGGGGTTGAGTTTGTAGTTTATAGTTAAGAGTGGAGCTGGATTTAAGTAGCAAGCTATTCAGATCTGAGTAGAATGAAGCTATAGTTCTGGCATGGGATAAAAACAGGAAAGGTGCGGACCAGAGCCGCACCTTTCCTGTTTTTACAGAACCTATAGTTACCTGCCGCGTTTTGGGCCGGATGTGCTTTTGCGAGTTGCAGCAGCGCCTCTGTTGCCTGCTGGCTTGGTAGTACGGCTGCTGCCGCGCGACCCTTTGTTGCTGGCAAGTGCCGCTTTCTTTGGGCCGCTATCTTTTACCCTGCTCTTACCAATGCGCGGTGTACTGCCTGGTTTACTTACTTTGTTCTGGCCGGCGCCGGGTTTCGCTCCATCGCGTTTACCCGCCCTGTCCGGGGCAAATTCTACTACACGCTCCCGGCTTATTTTACCGGTTGCAATATTTCTGAGGTGCTCTACTTCTGTGCCCGTCAGGGTGCGCCAGTGGCCGGAGGGGAGCTTGCTGAGCGTAATATCCTCGATGCGGGTGCGCAGCATGTGTACTATTTTGTAGCCCAGGCTCTCGCAGGTGGCTTTCAGGTTGTGGTTGGTACCCGGTGCAAGCACCACCCTGAAGCGGGTGGAAGCCTCTTTGGAGATAAAGGTTTTCTCCAGCTTCTCACCTTTTACGTTTTCACCGCCGCCAATCAGGCTGGCAATAAATTCAGGCGTGATGAGCTTATCTACCGTTACAATGTACTCCTTCTCGAAACGGTTATCGAAGCGGGTTATTTTTCGGACCAGTTCCGTATCATTGCTCAGCAGCAGCACGCCTTCGTGGTCGCGCTCCAGGTAACCGGCTGGCTCCAGGGTTGCCGGGTGGTTTATAGCCCGAACCACATTGTTGCGCACGGCCGGGTCCGACTTTGCAGACATGCCCGCCGGCTTGTTCAGCACCAGAAAAACAGGCAGTTCTTCACGCACGCGCAGGATCTGGTCATCTATCCGTACTTTGTCTTTGGCAGAAACCAGCATGCCGGGCTCAGGGAGCTTACCATTTACGGTTACGCGCTCCTCCTCAATCAGGCGGTCTGCCTCACGACGTGAGCAAAAGCCGCTGTCGCTGATAAATTTATTTAGTCTTTTTGATTCCATGATTTGATGGGCGTATGCTACTGATACTGTGTCCGGCAAACGTCTGTTTTAAGCAGGCTGCAAAATTACAGGAAATGGCTCGCTTTACCTATTGGTTTTACGGGTAGTTAAGGTTGCCGCCCAACTATACTGCCTGACAGCTATAGTCAGAAACCTTCAGATTAAAACAGCACTGTATCTGCAATAGCGTTACCGGCGCTTAGTTCCCCGTGAGTTGCCGCTGCTTCTGCCACCTGCTCTTCCGCCGGAGCTGGGCTTGGCAGCGCCTCTGCTGCCCCTGCTCCCGGAGGCTGTTTTAGACTTACTGCCCTTACCAGAAGCTGCACTTTTAGCCCCGCTTTTAGAGGAACCGCCAGGCCTCGAAGGCTTTCCGGAGAAGGGGGCGCTGCTGCGTTGCTTTGGTTTGCTGCCTGTACCTGCCGGTCTGCTCTTTCCGCTGTTCTTTGTACCTGTAGTTGCTTCAGCATCAGCATCCGTTTTACTTGAACTGGCTACCAGTCGCTGTAGTTCGGCTACTTCTGCATCAGTCATCATGCGCCACTGGCCCAGTGGTAATTTTGCCAGCGACAGGTGCATGATGCGGGTGCGTTGCAGGGTCTGTACTTCGTAGCCAAGGGTTTCCGTCATGCGGCGAATCTGGCGGTTCATGCCCTGTGTCAGAATAATGCGGAATTTGACAGGGCCTAACTGCTCCACAAAACACTTCCTGGTGTTTACGCCAAGTATGGATACGCCATTGCTCATGCGCTGCACAAATTCCTGGTTAATGGGCTTGTCTACGGTTACGATGTACTCTTTTTCGTGCCTGTTGCCTGCCCGCAGCACTTTGTTTACGATGTCGCCATTGTTGGTCAGGATAATGAGTCCTTCCGAGTCTTTGTCGAGGCGGCCTACCGGGAAAATGCGCTCCGGGTAATTTACAAAGCTGATAATGTTATCGCGCTGCGACAGGTCCGTTGTGGTCTCGATGCCTGGCGGTTTGTTGAGCAGCAGGTAAACGGGTTCTATCGCATCGGCTTCAATCAGGTTACCATCTACCCGCACCTTGTCTCTGGGAGTCACTTTAGCGCCTACTTCCGGCTGTTTGCCATTTACCGTAACACGACCCTGCTCTATGAGCTTATCGGCTTCGCGGCGCGAGCAAAGGCCCGAATCGCTAATAAATTTATTTAACCTGGTAGGCTCCATAAGCTGAAGGTGCTTTGCGTGAACAGCACTTTTATAGTTATCCTGAATAAAAAAACAAAGTTACAGAAAAGGATGGGTTTACCTGCTCCAACGGGTGTTTTCCTGCGAAGTACCTGCAAGGCAGGCAGCATTAAAAAACATCAGGCAGCATAACAGTTACGGAAACTGGTATGCTGCCTGGTTTATAGTTGGGGTGTATTGTGGCAGAACTATAGCAGGGGCTTAATCGTTGGCCAGTGCCACACTGCGCTGGCGCAGGGAGAACAAATAGCCGATAAAGCAACCCACCAGGGCAGGTACAAGCCAGCCCATGCCTAGGTCATACAGGGGCAGATAAGTTGCAAACAGTTTGCTGATGCCTGGTTCTAAACCTGCAGCTTTCAGGCCATCAACCAAACTCACTACGCCGGTCAGTAATACGGCCCACGTGTAGATGCTGTGCCGCTTGCTTACTAAACTGCCCAGCAGGGTTAACGCGATGAGCACAATTACCATTGGGTAAATGGCAATTAGCACGGGTATCGAAAATGAAATGATTTGTGTGAGCCCTACATTGGAGATGACCGCGCTGACAATGGTAAGGACCAGCACATAAGTTTTGTAAGAAATGGAAGGGCGTAGTTTATTGAAGTAAGAGGCACATGCTACCACTAGGCCAACACTCGTGGTAAGGCAGGCAAAAATAATGGCTGTACCCAGTATAACACTGCCAAATGCGCCAAACTGTAGTTGCGATACTCTGGTAATAATAATACCTCCATTCTCAAGATGCCCTAAGGTGCTCACGCTGGTAGCGCCGGTGTAAGCCAGGCCAACATAAACCAGCGCCAGGCCACTGGCAGCCACAAGCCCAGCCATCGTACATATTTTTGCTATACTTCTGGTGCTCTCCACACCTTTGGCCCGGATGGCATTAATCACGATCAGTCCGAATATAAAAGAACCAATCGTATCCATGGTCAGGTAACCTTCCTGGAAGCCTTTAAAGAAAGGAGCGCTTTCGTAAGTGGCAAGCGGTGCCTGTATGTTGCCCAGCGGGTTGGTTACTGTGGTTGCCAGTAATACCAGCAAAATAAGCAGCAATACCGGCGTCAGAATCTTTCCGATGCGGTCTACCACCTTGCCCGGGTTCAGCGACAGGGCATACGTAACGATAAAAAATATTCCTGAGTAGAGTATCATCCCCATACCTGACTGGTGCAGGCCATCAGGCAGAAAAGGGGCAATGCCGATTTCGTAGGATACGGTACCGGTGCGCGGAACGGCAAACAGCGGCCCTATAGTTAAGTAAATGATAACCGGGAACAGCAATCCGAATACCGGGTGTACGCGGGCCGATATCGTTTGTACATCCTCGTTTTTGGAAAGACCGATGGCAACAACTCCCAGCAAAGGCAAGCCTACGCCCGTCATTAAAAAGCCGATAATAGCGGGCAAAAGATTGGTGCCGGAAGCCTGGCCCAGCGACAATGGAAAAATTAAGTTGCCTGCGCCGAAGAAAACGGCAAATAGCATTAAACCAATAAAGAACGTTTCCTTGGGGGAGATACTCGTGTTTTTCAAAACTTCTGGATTTGTACTGACTTACATTCAATCCGCAATTAAACACGCAATCCCGCAAAATCCTACAGATATTCTGAGATTTACCAGCTCCTGAGCAGGTTAGCAGGATAACATAATCAGTATAGATAGTACTTTTAGGATATTTAATAAAATAGGAGAGAGGAAAGAAATATTACCTGAACTATAGATCGTGCACGTGTCAGCAGACCGGCGGGGGCGCATTTGCAACCAGGCTGCAAAGTACAACAG
>DATBUF010000440.1:0-2501 GCA_036516435.1 Pontibacter sp. | reverse complement strand
ACCTGTGCTGTTACAGAAGTGACACTGGAGGGTTCTTCAACTACAGCTGGTGTTACTTACTCATGGTCAGGGCCAGATGGTTTTACATCTTCCAAGGCAACACCTACTGTTAATAAGCCCGGAACGTACACGTTAACTGTTACCGATCCTAAAACTGGCGCTTCAGCCTCTGACACGGTGGTAGTAGCGCAAGATATACAAAAGATCGAATTAGATATCCTACATGATCCAGGCTATGACTACATTACCTGCAAAAACAAGATTGTTAGACTTTGGGCTGGTCCGGATAGAGCAGGTCTGAATTTTGAATGGACAGGTCCAAATGGCTTTACTTCTGATCAGGAAGTCATCACTGTTTCTGTATTAGGTACGTACACCCTAACAGTCACAGATCCGGTTACAGGATGCAGTGCCACTACTTCTGCAAATGTCTGGGCGTTTTACCCAACCTTAACTGCCGATGCTGGCCCGGACAAGGTGCTTACATGTAAGGACCAGAAGGTAATACTGGAAGGTTCTATATCAGGCACTCCTTTCTCACACTGGTACAAAGACGGGGAACATGTTACATTTGGTAGCCTGAGCCTGGAGGTGAATGAGCCAGGAACTTATGTACTGAAGGCTATTGAAACAACATCCGGTTGCATTGTAACAGATACAGTGGTTGTAACACTTGATAACCAGGCTCCGGCTATTAGTGCACAGGGTGGCACACTTAATAGTGGCACCGGTACTGTTCAGCTAACAGGCTCTTCCACTACAGAGCATGTTACCTACAGCTGGACTGGTCCGAATGGCTATACCTCTGCTGAACAGAACCCTGTAGTAAACGTAGCTGGTGATTATACTTTAACAGTAACAAGTGAGCAGAATGGCTGTACTGCAACTAAAACAGTAACGGTAAATCCGTCTCAGGCCGTAGCCAATACCGAACATAGCCGCCAGGTAAGAGCCTACCCGAATCCGGTAAGAGGTAAGGCGACAATAGAGTTTAAGCTTGGTGCTAAAGAAAATTACGTGGTAAATCTCTATGACCTGAAGGGTAACCTGATTCGTGAGCTGAAGAAAGGAAGCACGAGGGCCGGAGAGGCTGTAAGTGTTGAGTTCGATGGCACCGGTCTGCCAGATGGTTTATACTTTGCCCGAATTGTGAGCACTTCCGGTTCCAGAACGGTTAAACTGATACTTGAAAAATAAGAGTATTGCCCTTTAAACAAAAA
The DNA here is from genome assembly GCA_036516435.1 of Pontibacter sp. Lineage (GTDB taxonomy): Bacteria > Bacteroidota > Bacteroidia > Cytophagales > Hymenobacteraceae > Pontibacter. The sequence continues at coordinate 1,281 of DATBUF010000440.1, read as the reverse complement.
AGCGCTGTCTGAAAATGCTCAGACAGCGCTTTTTTGTTTGGGTAACTATAGTTTCTATGGCACCTGAACTGCTTCCACATAGAAGTTCGGATCTACTTTTATAGTTGCGTTCTTCTTACGCGGTTTCAGTTCTTTCCAGGCGGTGGTTGGCTCCAGCCATTGCTCCTGGCCATTTACCTGCACCTTCACTGGCATATTAAACTCCGGCACTACATTGCTCCATCTATAGTTCAGTTTCTTACCTTTTACCTGGTACTCCAGTTTTGGTACACGCACATCGCGCAGATACTGGTCGAAGAACGGTTTCAGGTCGCGGCCCACATGCTGGCTCAGGTAGTCCTCAATCTGCTGGCTTTCTACCGTCTGGTGATAGAACTCTTTGCTCAAGCCACGCAGGATACCACGCCATTTTTCATCGTTATTTACAATTTGGCGCAGGGTATGCAGCATGTTGCCTCCCTTGTAATACACATCGCCCGAACCGCTTCTGTTTACGTTATAGGGTCCTATAATCGGCTTATCGTTCTTGATGTTCATGCGGGTACCAATTACGTAGGCGCTGCTTGCCTCCTTACCATAATGGTAGTCCAGGAACAGGTTTTCGGAGTAGTTCGTGAAACTCTCGTGTACCCACATATCAGCGGCATCTTTGCTCGTAATGCTGTTGGCAAACCACTCGTGCCCCGATTCATGGATAATGATGAAGTCGAATTTTAACCCCCAGCCCGAACCGCTCAGGTCGCGCCCGCGGTAGCCGTTCTGGTAGCCGTTGCCATACGTAACGGCGCTCTGGTGCTCCATACCCAGGTAAGGCACTTCTACCAGTTTATAGCTGTCTTCATAAAACGGGTATGGTCCGAACCAGTATTCCAGCGCCTGCAGCATACGGCCGGCATCTTTAAACTGTACTTTCGCTTTCTCCAGGTTCTCTTTCAGTACATAGTACTCACAATCCAGTGTGCCTTTTTCCCCCTGGTATTTTTCTGAGAAGTGCGCATAATCCCCGATGCTGAGGTTCACGCCATAGTTGTTGATCGGGTTGGACACAAACCAGTGCCAGGTTTTGGTACGGTCGTTATGCTGCTCCACCTTACGCAACCGGCCATTCGATACATCCATCAGGTGATCGGGCACCCGTACACTGATGAGCATGCTGTCAGGCTCGTCGTACATGTGGTCTTTGCAGGGCCACCACATGCTGGCGCCGCTTCCCTGGTTTGAGTTGGCTATAAACGGGTTGCCGTTCTTATCCTTCTTCCAGGTAATGCCTCCGGTCCAGGG
>DATBUF010000439.1:0-2221 GCA_036516435.1 Pontibacter sp. | reverse complement strand
GATGTTCACAGTTTATAATTATGAATGTTGAATTAAGAATTATGAATTACGGGTGTGGTGGCGCGAAGGGTTGTTTCTGCCTTTAGAGTATAAAGTATGGAATCTGAACTATAAAACAAAAGCCAGCACCTCTGCTTTTGCAAAAGTGCCGGCTTGTAAACTATAGTTGAAAGTATAAATCTAACGCTTCAGCAAGATTGGAGACCTGCGCATAGGTTAGTTTAAGCGAATTTAAGATCCGCTTTTATAGTTGGGCACGGAAGAGACTTCTGAGCCAGCTGCTTTATACTTCCATTCATAATTCTTAATTCATCATTTCTATAGTATATACTCGCTCAGGTCGCGGTTCTTCACCATATCGGAGAGTTTTTCCTGCACCATTTCGCGGGTAACCAGAATCTGGGCATTGGCGCCGATCTTGTCCGGTACATCAAACAAAATATCGTTAAGCAGGCGGCTCATAACCGTGTGCAGGCGACGGGCACCAATGTTCTCAACTTCAGCATTTACTTCGTAAGCAATGGCCGCGATCTCGTCCAAGGCTTCGTCGTTAAAGGCGAGCGATACATCTTCGGCAGCCAGCAAGGCCTCGTACTGCTTGGTGAGCGCATTTTTCGGGAACTTCAGAATCTGGTAAAAATCTTCCTTGGTCAGGCTCTGCAACTCTACACGAATCGGGAAGCGGCCCTGCAACTCTGGTATCAGGTCAGAAGGTTTGGCTACGTGGAACGCACCGGCTGCAATAAACAGAATATGGTCGGTGTTGATGACGCCATACTTGGTATTTACCGTAGAGCCCTCCACAATCGGTAGCAGGTCGCGCTGCACACCTTCGCGGCTCACATCCGGGCCATTGCCCTTTTTACTGGAGCTGGCTACCTTGTCGATCTCATCTATAAAAATCACACCGGAGTTCTCTGCTTTAAAGATAGCTTCTTCCTTCACTTCATCCATGTCAATGAGTTTGGCAGCTTCTTCTTCCAGCAGAATCTTGCGGGCTTCGGCTATAGTTACTTTGCGCTTCTTGGTCTTCTTCGGCATCATGCCGCTGATCATTTCCTGGATGTTCATCATGGAGGCTTCGTCCATGCCTGGCCCCATTACGCCAACACCCGGCATAGCGCTCTGCTGTACCCGGATCTCGATCTTGCGGTCTTCCAGTTCGCCGTTGCGTATCTTCTCCCTGAATTTCTCGCGGGTGCGCTCGTTCAGTTCATAGTCGTTGTCTGGTATTGTATTGGGGTCCAGGGTGTGGTTTACCGGCGTTGCGGTGCGGCCCTGAATAGGCGGAATGAGTGCATCCAGGATAATATCTTCCACAATCTCGGCTGCTTTCTGCTTTACCTCCTCCTTTTTCTTTGTCTTCACCATGTTCACCGACTGCTCTACCAGGTCGCGCACCATGCTTTCCACATCGCGGCCTACATAGCCTACTTCGGTAAATTTAGAGGCTTCTACTTTCGTAAAAGGTGCATCAGCGATCTTAGCCAGGCGGCGGGCAATTTCAGTTTTACCCACCCCGGTCGCCCCGATCATCAGGATGTTGTTTGGCACGATTTCTTTTTGAATGCTTTTGTCGGCATTCATGCGGCGCCAGCGGTTGCGCAGGGCGATAGCTACGTTGCGTTTAGCATCCTGCTGGCCTATAATGTATTTATCCAGCTCCGCTACAATCTGGGCTGGCGTTAAATATCCGATATTGTCTAACATCTTGTACTTTATTAAATGATCAGCTGCCAGTAAACAGCAGCCAAAATAATTATTCTGTATTCTTACGTTGCAGCAGCGCGCCGGTATCGGTGCTGAGGGTAATATAATGGCTTGCCCCTGCCGGATGGTAAAAGGCACCGCTATAGTTCAGCTCAAAAGTGCGCACCCGCAACATGGCTCCCAGCGAAAGTCCGGCACCACCTGAAGCATCATCTAAACGCAGCTCTCTTCGGCGCAGGTGGTTGTAACCGGCCCTTACCTGAAAGTTCTTGCTGAAAATAAACTCTGTGCCTAGCACAAAATGCCGCGCAAGCTTATCACCCAGGGTTTTCTCTTCCTTTACTTCATTGCCATTCGCATCTAAGCGGCCTTTGGCGTTGGGGTCTAAGTATACAACGTCGAATTGGTACAGGTGGTGTGCTGTAAGTGAAAGCCGTACGGGCATGTGCTCCGGTTTATAGCTGGCACCAAGCTGCGCATCAAACGGCATCGGCTGCCGCTCGCCATCATC
>DATBUF010000438.1:0-2736 GCA_036516435.1 Pontibacter sp. | reverse complement strand
CAGGATGAGCGTATGCGCCGGATGACACCTGCACAGTTGGCTGCTCATTTCGAGGGTGTGCACGAGCCGGTGCAGCAGGTATTGGCCGCAACTCAGCCTGAGCAGCTTATCTGGGGCGACATTTCCGACCTGAAACCTTTAAAGAGATTTGTTTATAATCGCGTTGTGTTGCTCGGTGATGCTGCCCATGCTACTACGCCCAACATGGGGCAGGGGGCCTGCCAGGCTATAGAAGATGCTGTAGTGCTGGGGCAATGTATAGAACAGGAACCAACTATAGCCAACGCTTTAGCAACTTATGAAAAACGCAGATTAGCCCGCACCGCAAATGTTATCCAGTTGTCGAGGCTGCTGGGGTGGGTGTCGCAGTGGGAGAACCCATTGCTGATAAAGGCACGGAATGCCATTTTCAGAGCAACACCAGCATTTGTAACGCAGCGCCAGATGGAGGACCTGTACCGCGTCGATTTTTAGATTTCCCTGAATTACTTATCTTTATACTTTTCACGCCTGTATATGAGAAAGATTCTTCCGTTGCTGATAACCCTCTGTACGCTGGCCGGTTGCTCCGACAGCAACGATGCCCTGCTGGAGAAGCTGAGAACTGCCGTAGAGGCTGAAAATAAGAATGCTACGGGCTATAATGTGGTGGATGTAAGCACGCTAACCGATTTTGAATGGGAGAAGATGTACTACTTTCAGGGGGAGCAAACCTTGCTGGACATACAAGCCGAAACAGGTGTGAAGTGGGAAGGAAGCGATGTGCCGAAAGGCCATAACAGGCTGCTCTTCATGCAGGGGGATCAGGTAGTGAGTTATGTCGACTATTACCCGGGAGAGTTTCCGTTGCAGGTATTTGGCTGTAACACCGATAGATGGGTTTACCCGCGCAGTCGCAGCACATTCGCCAGTTTTAAATACTGCCAGGACGATAAGGAAGTATATGCCTTTGTGCCGCAGCCTTGCCTCGAGAGCATGAAGGAACTGATGAACCGGAAGTGTGATGAAGCAGCAAAGGCAGAATAAGGGAAGGAGGACTTAGGCCACTCTCCCATCAGGTGTCTTTGCCTTAGGTACCCGTGGCCTTGGTAGTTTCCAGTAAATTACTTCGTCGTCCCGCACAACCTCCTGCATGCCTAGTTTTTCCAGTATCCGGGTAGAGGCCGTATTTTCGAGCAGGCAGCTTGCCGTAAGGGATTTTACCTTGGGCTGCCGGAAGGCCCAATCCACAAGAGCCTGAGCAGTTTCGAGCCCGTAACCCCGCTGCTGTTCCTGTTCGATGATGGAATAGCCGATATCCACTGTACCATCCTTATCAGGTGCACCTTTAAAACCGGCATCGCCAATTACAGTGGCATTGTGCTTCAACACGATCATCCACGACTCGAATCCCGTCGGTTCAGGCAACAGCTCTAATCTTTTAATGATCCTTGGTAGCGTATCCATCGTCTCCTGATCAGGCCAGAAGCAGGTGGGTTGCAGGCCCAAGCCAGGCAGCAGGCGCGTATCGCCGCGCGGCCACAACGATTGGGCTACCTCTAACGTGAAAGGCACCAGTACGAGCCTGTTGGTGTGGATTGGTTGGGTGGGCATTCTCGCTTCAAACCTGCGAGTTCGCTGGTTTCTTTAATGACGGATATTTAATGAAAAAAAGTAGCGGACCAATAATTGGCAGAAACAGTGTTCCGATTAACCAAACAAGCTTATCAGTGCTATTCAGCCTATTCGTTACAAGTATCATTATCCAGGAGATCAGAAATAGAGGAATCCCTGAAAAGATTACCATTTGCCAGAATATTAAACCTACATCAGGTGTTACTGTTTCCATAGGATTTGAAATTAAGTTTATTGTTTAAAGCTATAGTTGTAATATGTTGTTTTACGAACCATGAGTAAAACTATTCTACTTTGCTTTTAATAAAGCCTGCTTTAGTTCATCTGAATTCTCAGCATAAGCGTTAAGAGTGCCATCTTTATTAATTATTATATATGATGGAAGCTTAAGCACTACATACTTATAGAAGAAGTTTGTGCTGCTGGCTATTATTGGGTAGGGGACACTTACTTTCTGTGTGAATGCTGAAATTTCTTCTGCTGAACTATGGCTTAGAATGACAGGTACGATATCATTTCTTTTTGATGAGCCTTTTAGTATGTTTTCGAAATTTGTGAAAACCTTTTGCGACGCAAATGGCTCCTCAAAAGATATGTTAAAATATAGCACAACTATTTTCCCTTTTAGTTGTTCAGACTTAATAGTTTCACCTGTGGTAGTTTCAAAAATGAACGCGGGAAAAGGTGTATTGGGTTTAGGGCGAAGACCAGGGTCTAAGTCAGAATTTCCATCAGGTTCATAAAAGATAGCTGTTACTTCTCCTCTTTCATTATACTCGCTTGATAACTTACACGTGGATTTTTTCTAATAATGGCAATAAAGTCATCGTAGCTCATTCTTTCCCCGGTTTTCTTATTGAAATAAGCTAGACTTTCATCAAGCTTAAACTTGGTTCTAACAGTGGGTTGAGCAAAGGTGCTGATGCTAGCTGCTGTAAGAAAGCAGGTGAGGATTAGAGTCTTAAGTCGTTTCATAGGGATTATATTTATATCAATAACACAATATAAGTATAATATTTTGGATTTATCAGGTCAAAGCGCTGCCATCAACAAGAACGGGAGCCTCTAAGGGCTCCCGTTTTCAAGTTTACACTTTCTCGTGATACGTGCTACGCACCTACA
>DATBUF010000437.1:0-2749 GCA_036516435.1 Pontibacter sp. | reverse complement strand
AAGCGCTGTTCAAGCACTTTAAAGTTTCTGTATCCACACCAATAAAAGACCTGCCTGCCGAGGTGGTGAAAGTGTTGCTCTATGGCTTGGATGAAGACCTGGAAGTGAACACCAAAAAGGGCAGCTATGTGGTGGAGTTTGAAGGAATCATCAACTTCCTGAAAAACCAGATGGAGTCTGATTCCGACAACATCCGCAGCTGGGTAGAAGACTTTACGCAGAACACTACCTGCCCCGAGTGCAACGGCTACAGACTCAAAAAAGAATCGCTCCACTTTAAAATTGACGGCAAAAACATTGGCGAGCTTTCGGTTTTAGACATAAATAAGCTGGCTGCCTGGTTCAGTGACCTGGAGGAAAGACTGAGCGAACGCCAGAACGTAATTGCCCGTGAGCTGCTGAAAGAAATACGAAAGCGCATCGGCTTTTTGCTGGATGTAGGTCTGGATTACCTGAGCCTGCACCGCCCGGTAAAAACGTTGTCGGGTGGCGAGAGCCAGCGCATCAGGCTGGCTACGCAGATTGGTACGCAGCTGGTAGGGGTGCTGTACATTATGGATGAGCCAAGTATAGGTTTGCACCAGCGCGACAACGAGCGCCTGATAAATGCCCTGAAGGACCTGCGCGACCTCGGCAACTCGATTATAGTTGTAGAACACGACAAGGACATGATCCTGCAGTCGGATTACGTGGTGGACATTGGCCCGGGAGCGGGCATACATGGCGGCCAGGTAGTTACCGCAGGCACACCGGACGAAATGATGCAGGCAGGCACCCTTACGGCCGAGTACCTGAGCAACCGCCGCGGCATTGAGGTACCCCGCCACAAAAGACCCGGCAACGGCGAAAAGCTTGTACTGAAAGGCGCCACCGGCCACAACCTGAAAAACGTAACCCTGGAACTTCCGCTGGGCAAAATGATCTGCGTAACAGGTGTGTCTGGAAGTGGCAAATCCTCACTAATACATGATACACTTTACCCGATCCTGAACACGCACTTTTTCAGGGCCAAACGCGAGCCACTGCCTTATAAAGCAATAGAAGGGCTGGACAAGATAGACAAGGTAATTGAAGTAGATCAGTCACCGATCGGGCGTACGCCACGCTCGAACCCTGCCACCTACACGGGCGTGTTTACCGAAATCCGTAGTTTGTTTGCACAACTGCCGGAGGCCAAGATCAGGGGCTATACACCGGGGCGTTTCTCGTTTAACGTGAAGGGTGGCCGTTGCGAAGCCTGCGAGGGTGCCGGTATGCGAACGATAGAAATGAATTTTCTGCCGGATGTATATGTGCCCTGCGAGGTGTGCAAGGGGAAGCGCTACAACCGCGAAACCCTGGAAGTACGCTTTAAAGGCAAGAGCATTACGGATGTACTGGATATGACCGTAGAGCAGGCAGTAGAGTTTTTCGAGAGCCAGCCACGTATCCTGCGCAAAATACAGACACTGAACGAAGTTGGTTTAGGCTACATTACCTTAGGCCAGCAGGCTACCACCCTCTCAGGTGGTGAGGCGCAGCGCGTGAAACTGGCAACCGAGCTGTCGAAGAAAGATACCGGCCAAACGCTTTACATCCTCGATGAGCCAACTACAGGCCTCCACTTCCAGGACATCAAACACCTGAGCGAGGTACTACAAAAACTCACCGATAAAGGCAATACGGTTCTCATCATCGAGCACAACCTGGACCTGATTAAAGTAGCTGACTGGATCATTGACATTGGTCCGGAAGGGGGCGAAGGCGGCGGAACTATAGTTGCCAAAGGCACGCCTGAGGAAGTAGCCAAGGTAAAAAAGGGGTACACCTCCCGCTTTTTAGCAGAAGAGCTGAAAACGAGCCACTACTACGAGAACGGGCAGTAATAACGCATCGGTTGTACTATAAGCACAGCAGCCGCAACTATAGCTATAGTTGCGGCTGCTGCCTTTACTGGATCTTTTTCTCGAGTGCTTCTGCCTGCTGCAGGTGCTGCCTGAACAGGGGCAGTTGCCGTGATGCATACTGCTTTACATCCATCGACACACCATTCTCAGCCATGTCTTCGTAGCGGGTCAATAGTTTGTCGTGCAGGTAGCGTACTTCGCGGATGTAAGCCAGGTCAAAAGCAATCCCCTCCTTACTGTTAACTTCTTCGAGCACCTCCTGGTGCGCATTGCCCAAGGTTTGTGGCAACACAAGGTTTGTCTTTGTACTCAGGTCCTGCAGCTCTGTCAGCATCTGTTCGTGCACATCCTGCATCTGCTGCGCCATTTCTTTCACCTCGGGGCTTACGCCTCTGGTTATTGCTTCCTTGCTTAGCTGTAGTTGCAGCATGTTGGCACTGGCTGCTTCGGCTACAAACAGGGCATCGTTCTCCATATTCTTGACACCTGCCTGCTCCTGTTGTGCTACACTCTGGTCAGCGGCCTGTCGTATGCTGTCATCAGAGCTGCACCGCACCTGCAGCAACACCAGCAAGGCAGCCATCAATCCGAGAGATAAATATCGTTTCATAGTTCTATAGTTAAAAACAAAAAGCATCTGCTAAGTATAGTTACTTACAGATGCTTTCATATGTTTTGGTAGCAGGGTATAAACCAGCGCTGCTACTTATTTATTTTGCTTATCAACGATGTCCCGTACCTGCTGTGCGCGTTCGAGGTGCTGGCGCAGGGTAACCACCGTTTTACTTGCAAACGATTTTGCCTCCGGATCCTGCAGCTTCTGAGCGGCCTCATCAAAGTTTTCTACATCTTCCCGGTGGTCT
>DATBUF010000436.1:0-7448 GCA_036516435.1 Pontibacter sp. | reverse complement strand
CCGGCCTGGGTAATTGTGCTGAGCTTCTTTTTTGCCTGGTTGTGGCCTGCTCTTAACCGGAAAGGCATGGAGCCATCCACCCCACTTAAGTTTGGCTTGTCGTTCATACTGTTGGGCTTGGGGTTCTGCGTGTTTTATGCCGCCTGCGAATGGGGTGCTGAGTCGGGGCTGATTGCGCTGCCCGCCTTCATATTCGGGTACTTCTTTATCATTTGTGGGGAACTGTGTATCTCTCCTATTGGTTTATCCATGGTAACCAAGCTGGCTCCAGCTAAAATTGTAGCCATGATGATGGGTATCTGGTTCTTTGCCAGTGCTATAGGCGAGTTCCTGGCTGGCAAGATCGGGGCGATGATGAGTGTGCCGGAAGATGTTGTAAATAATCCTGTACTCTCCCTGCCCTACTATGCTGATATTATCAGCAAGATCGGTATTTTTGCGATCGGTATTGGTTTACTACTTATTTTATTAGGGCCTGTTATCCGGAAGTGGATGGGCGATGTAAGGTAAGCAGGCTCTCTGCTTTTTGTCAGAAACCAGTTAGTGGTTGGTACCGGAAGCAAATAAATACCGGAGGTGGTAAATCCGGATAAGCTTCCTGAACGTTTTTATAGTACATTTTAATATTAAAATCATGGGCACAACAAACATTCTATTATTTATCCAGGGCTTGGGGGGTACCGAGGTCGTGCTGATCGTATTTGCCATCCTTTTGCTTTTTGGTGCCAAACGTATTCCTGAACTGGCTAAGGGCCTCGGACGCGGCATTCGTGAGTTTAAAGACGCAGCCTCCGAAGTAAAACACAACGTAGAGAATTCAGCTGATAAAAGAGAGCCTCTGGAAAGAACTGATTCCGAAGCAAGACCCAAAGTCTAACCTCCCTTTCGGATTCTACAAGTACACCACCGGAGGCATCGCCTCTGGCGCTTACTTGCACGCCCTGCCTTACTGCCCCTACCCGTAGCAGTTATTCCTATAATAAAAAGATGATAGTCTGCTGCAAAGCAGATTCTTAGCATAGCCCTTTAAACAGCAGCGCACGCTTACTTGTAAGCGTGCGCTGCTGTTTAAAGGGCTATCGTGTTTCTTACCAGCTCCCATAAAATGAAGTCAGTTATTTTTCCGGCTGCCTAAATCCGGTGAAGTGTGCTGTGTCGTAGGTCTTGCAACGCTCAGGTTAATACCAGCGGCTGATTACCTTTCAATACTAAACTTTAAATTATGGAAGAACTACAAAACAAATCTGTTGACAGAAATACCTCTCTGATCAGCAGACTGGAGGCTCCGATACAGCGCCGAATGTTTATGCGCTATGCCGGAGCTACCTCAGCACTCACCATGCTGCTTTTTGCAGCCTCCTGCGACGATGACGAAGATGATGTACCGCAGGGGACTGACACAGTGGACCTTGGCTCGGGTGATATAGGTATTCTGAACTACGCATACGCGCTGGAGCAACTGGAAGCAGCCTTTTATGCAGAAGTGGTTGCGAAGTCGCTGGGTATGTTTGACCAGGCAGAGCAGCAGGTTATGCAGGACCTGAAAGGCCATGAAGCCATTCACCGCGATTTTCTGAAAGCAGCACTTGGCTCCTCTGCCATACCCAACCTGGAAGTGAACTTTACTGGCATCAATTTCAACGATAAGAACAGCATCCTGACTACTGCCAGAACCTTTGAGGACCTGGGCGTAGCAGCATACAATGGTGCCGGCAAGTATCTGGAAGATGCCGGTTTCCTGACCCTGGCTGGCAAGATAGTATCGGTAGAGGCACGCCACGCAGCCGTTATCCGCGACCTCATCTCCAATGGCTCCTTCTCTGACACTGCCGACACCAATGGCCTGGACCCCGCCATGATGCCTGCTGATGTGCTTAAAGCAGCTTCTGCTTTTATCAAAACTAAGATCTCTGCCAACAACTTACCTAAATAAGCTTCCATATGAACATCTTCAGAATAATACAAGATATAGAAAGAGTGGACCCTGAGGTATACAGCAGGCTGGATTCCCGCAGAAGCGTTTTTAAGAGTTTAGGAAATGTTGGTACAAAAGCAGCACTGGCAGCTATACCACTGGCACTTGGCTCTGTTTTCCAGAAAGCATATGGGCAAAGCAGCAACACTGTGGTAGATGTGCTGAACTTTGCACTTAAACTGGAGTACCTGGAGCGCAACTTCTACACACAGGGCCTGGAGGCAGCCGGGCTGATACCGGAAGGACCTGCCAGAACAGCTATACAGAAAATTCAGGAGCACGAGGCAGCCCACGTAACCTTGCTGATATCTGCCATCCAGAGCCTGAACGGAACTCCGATCAGCGAACCAACTTTTAATTTCGGCAAAAACTTCTCTGACTGGAACACAAACTACGAGACCTTCCTGACTCTGGCGCAGGCATTTGAGGATACGGGTGTGCGGGCCTATAAAGGCCAGGCAGCAAACCTGATCAGCAACGATGCCATTCTGACTGCTGCTTTACAGATACACTCTGTTGAGGCTCGGCATGCAGCACACATACGGCGCATGCGCAACAACGCAGGCTGGATTATAGGCGCAGGCACAAACAGCAACGTGCCTGCAGGTGCACAGCCAGTTTATGCCGGCGAAGAAAATGTAGCTCAGGGAGGTATCAGCGACATCAAAACGCTTGGTGGTGGCTACTCCGCAGAGGTAGCAACTGCTGCATTTGATGAGCCACTTACAAGAGAGCAGGTAAGCGAAATAGTTTCGTTGTTTGAATAGGTATCACGTAGCAATCCGATTTGCAATTTTCCCATACAAGAAGAGAGCTGCTGCTGGCAGCTCTCTTCTTATATACAAACATCTGAATACTATAGAGCACAATTTTTTATAAACTTTTCAATACTTAATATGGTTACTAAACATATTTCTTTATAGGGGCAATACAGCGCATAGCATATTTTGTATCTTTCCTGTGCCTTTTAAGTTTTACTGGTTTATAGAGGTAATCTGCTTGGCAACTACACAACCTAAACTTAATGAAGAGGAACTGGTGGCGCGGCTGCGCTCCCGCGATGCCTCGGCAATGTCTGTATTATACGATATGTACAGCCCTGCACTCTATGGCATTGTGTTGCAGATAGTGAAGATTGAAGAAACGGCTGAAGATGTACTGCAGGAAGCTTTTGTGAAAATCTGGAACTCCTTCGGCAGCTACGATCCCACCAAAGGAAGGCTTTTTACCTGGATGATCAACATTTGCAGGAACCAGGCTATCGATGCAATCCGGTCGAAGCAGCACCGCGTAAATAGTAAAACGGAGGATATAGCATCAAGTGTTCGCACCAGGTTTACCACCGATGAGTTCAGGCCGGAGCACATTGGCATCAGGGAAATAATAGACAACCTGAGTTCGGAACAGAGACAGGTAATTGACCTGATGTACTTTGAAGGGCTCACGCAGAGCGAAATAGCAGAAACTTTTGACATACCTTTAGGAACCGTAAAAACCCGGGCGCGCAGCGCTGTAAAACTTTTAGCAAGATTCTTTAAAAGCCGTGCATAACCAAGATTATATAACATCAGGAATGCTGGAACTGTACGCTGCCGGAGGCTTATCTGAGGCAGAACGCAGGGAAGTTGAACGTCAGGCGGAAGCCTCTCCTGAAATAAGGCAGGCCCTGAACGAGGCTTGCATGGTCATGGAAGATTATGCCTCACTCTACGCCACTACCCCGAGGCCTGAACTCAAAAACCGCATCCTGTCTCAGCTGAATGCCACCAGGTCTCTTGGCAACGAAACAACTGAAGGAACTCCCGATCATGGCGTGCAACAGCTTTACCTGGAAGAAAAAGGAGAGCCGGCCTATAGGTGGATGCTTGTTGCAAGTATCGCCTTGTTCCTGCTCTCCGGGTGGCTAAGCTTCCATTTTTACACGAAGTGGCAACAGGCTGAAAAAAGCCTGGCCGAACTGGTGGAGTCTAACCAACTCCTTGCCCGGAACTATAAGAATACATCATTACAGTTAGAACAACAGAGCCAGCTGCTTTCTGTGCTGCGCAACCCTGATTTTAAAGTGCTGATTCTAAAGGGTGTGGAAGCGCACCCGGATGCCCGGCTAACAGTTTACTGGAACCCGCGCCAGCAGCAGGTGTTTGTTCATGATGTTGCGCTCCCGGCACCCGCGGCAGGTAAACAGTACCAGTTGTGGGCACTAAAAGACGGGCAACCTATAGATGCCGGCCTGCTGGAGATGCCGGTTAAAAGCAACACCCTGCAACAGATGAAGCGCATAAGCGAGGCACAGGCTTTTGCCGTAACGCTGGAACCCATAGGTGGCAGCAAAGCACCGACTCTTGAGCAGCTTACAGCCATGGGCACAATCGACTCCTGAACAGGCCTTTGTGCCATTCCCGCAAAATCATCATCGGAACCTGACCACCGAAGAGAAAGCCGCCCTCCGGATGGGCTGCATGGTACTGGCATTCAGCAGTTCTACTTTTCCGGCATTGCGTAACTGCTCAACAGCAGCCAGGTAGTTCTCTTTGCTATAGTTGGTGCCGTTGCTGTCCAGCACGTATATTTTTTCGATGGACTTATATTTATACACCCCAGCCTGTTTTACAATCTGCTCTGTCAGGTTGGCTATAGTATATTCCGGTGCCTGCTGAAAAAGAGTGAACTGCGGATGCAAAAAGCTGTTGGCACTAAACATTGGCACACCATCTTCCTGGAAGCAACTATAAGGCAATACTATCTCCTTAAATGTTCTGTAAGCCAGGCTGTTTTCCGATGCAAAAAGCAGGTAATGTTCCGGCTCTTCCGTATCCGGCATATTCGCTCTGAAAAGCAGCGTTACATATCCTTTCTCATGTAGCAGGCTGATAAACTGATCCAGCACAAACCTTTGCCTTTTTACCTTATCTTTCTCTTTCCGGAAGTAGGCGTTTATAGTGGACAGGCGCTCGCCCAGCAAAGCAGTAAGTGGCTGGCTGGCTTTACTACCGGTAATTGCTTTTGTGATATTGCCCGGTGAGAGTTGCATAAACAGGTCCGGGCGTGAGGTGCTTACAGCCTGCAATATAAGCTGCTGCGCATAACTGCTCTCAAACGGATCCGCAAAAACCAGAGCCTTGCCTTCAGTGGCCAACAGTTCCGATAATTGTGCCTTTTGCGCGACACCAGTTAAGGCAACAGGCGGGTGTACCAGCTCCTGGAAAATGGGCAGTGCTTCCAATTCTATCGGTAACTGCTCCAGCGTGGCCTTGTGCTTACTAAAATAGAAGGTCTGTATGGCTTCGTTTAACTGCCGCCTTCTAATAATACTTTTATAGATGGTGCTATAGTTATCAACCGGGCTAGTAGCTTCAGTATCAGCTCCGGCACTTAGGTCAATGAAAAGTAGTGGAACTCCTGAGGCATGCACCAGGTTCTGGCACCAGCTGTCAAAAAATCTCCCGAATATCTCCTGTTTTATTTCCGCAAAACTGCGCTTCACTTTAAAGAAATCGCTGGGTGCTGGTACTGGCATAGTGATGGCATGGCTTGCAGTATACCTACTGCTAAGCAAAATGATACGTAAATCTCAGGTAAATAAAGGAACCTGACCGCTAATTTAATTAGTCTTAGACTATAAAACAGCTAACCACATTAGTTTTATTTACTCACATACCTATCCACAACAGAATTTGCTTAGCGAAACCACCGAATACAACTCAAACTATAGGATGCGCCGCAACGCTACAGCCATATCTGTTTTAAGAGCGGGTAAACGGAGCTGGAGTTCTCCCGAGGTATCCTGCCTGATTTCCTGGGTGCCTATAGTTTGTCCTTCCAGGGTGTTCCAGTAGGTTACTTTATAGTTGCCGGCAGCCATGCCTGGTAGTGCTGCCTGAACCTCTATGGGCGCTGCCTCCTGGTTTATAGTTTGAAGTCCTCCACCCTTCGGCACATTAGCGTCTGTGCGGAGCAGCCACAGCACAGCCTGCTGTTCATCGGCACAGGCAAACACAGCTACAGCTGGGTTATTTACCTTTACCTCCTCATTCAGGTTTCTGCGCCGGAAGCTTTTCCAGTCGATCAGGTTCACGAAGTCAGCCATGCTTTTCTGGGCACGACGCATGCCATGTGTCAGGCAGTGCGGGTGCCGGTTCGGCCATCGCATCCCGCCACCTGCCCCACCTGCTGCCAGGTGCGCCCACTGCATGTGCCGGAAATATTCGTCATCAAAAAACTCCGGGAAGGTAATTTGTTTGTCCTTAAAGGCGTGGATGGGACCATGTTCACTATCGAAGAGCGGGCGGGAAGGCGGCAGATGCGCCAGTGCTTCCCGCACCAGGCGGCCAGTGCAAACAGCTGAAGCTATCGTATCGGTGGGGTCGTTTATAGTGGCGGTATCGTAAAAGTGTGTGCTGGCAAAATCCAGCGAGGGGTGCCTGAAAATGACATCAGCCACTGCCGGGTGCTCCTCCAGCACAGGCCCGTACAAAGATACCGTCTGCGGATGGGTGCGCCCGTAAAGCTGCATTTCCGTATCGCGCAGGTGCCGGCTCAGTTCACCCACAAATTCAGCGAATACATCCGTTCTGCCACCGGCGTGTGCCGGATGTATTTCGTTCCAGAGATCCCAGGCAAAGAGTACTCCGCTCCCACCCCAGCGCTCCGCCACAAAGCTCAGCCTGTTCTTTATAGCCCGGAGCGTATCAGGGCACAGCAGCCATTCCGAGCGGTTCTTGCAGGGGCCACCGTTTTTAGCGTTGTACGGGTGATGCTCCCATCTGATCCACATCCAGAAAGTGTCTACCGGGGTGAGTAGTATGCGGATGTTGTACCTGGCGCAGAGCCGGAAAAGATCGTCCCAGAGCCGGACCATGTTGGGTGCAAAGGTGCCTGCCGGATTCTCGAAATAGCGGTGCTGCCCTTGTGCATACTCCAGCATCAGGCGCAGGCAGGTTACGCCATGTCCCGCAAGCCAGGCCAGATGCCCCTCTACCTGCTGCATATTTCTGCGCCGGAACAGGCCCTCAAAATCCGGCCACGTAATCGCGTCATTCTGCCCGATGGGTGTCCAGTTCTCACTGGTATCAGTCATAAAGTAAGGTGCACCCGGTGCAACCTGCACCCAGGGCAGGTCCTGCTCCAGCTGGAAATGCGGCAGTGCTCTGGCAACTTTTTCAGGAACTATAGTTTGGGGCGCAGCACCCTCCTTGCTCCTGTTTACCGATGCAACTATAGTTTTTTCCAGGCCCTGTTCCTGTTGCTCAGAGAACACCATGCCTGCTGTTGTTTACGATCGTTCCGGGCCATACAGTGGGTGCTGCCGCCAGCTTCCGGGCCGCGCCATCCAGTGCATATTGCTGCTGCTCTGCCGAGAGTTTCTTAAACAACGTAAGCGCCTGTGCCACTACCTGGTCCATGTTATAGTATTTGTAAGTCGCCAGTCTCCCGACAAAGTGTACGCCTAGTGTGGTATCAGCCAGCTTTTTAT
>DATBUF010000435.1:0-2862 GCA_036516435.1 Pontibacter sp. | reverse complement strand
CCAGGGCAAGTCTTCTAATGTGAACTGATCGTTAAACTGCTCCAGGCGCTTGATCTCTTCTGGAGAACATTCGCCGGACAGGTAGCGCTCATAAAGATGCATATATTCGTTTTGTGTCATTATCAGTGTTTGCGAAAGCTGATCTGCGCCCGCGTATTAGTATAGAGCCCTAAAAGTGGCGGCACACACACCCGAATCAAAAATATTTTTCAATTATTTTAAATATCAGTATAATATACTCAAATTAGGAGGTCGAATTTGCCCGGGAAAGGGCAATGTGACCGAAACTTACCTGCTTCGGCAGGATGTTAGCTTATTATATAATCTTGTGGAATAATGGAAACGTGTACAGAACTGACTTCGGATGAAGCGCTTTGGTCTGCCATTGTGGCAAACGACCGGGCTGCGTTCGACTGCCTGTTCAAACGGTACTGGTCCAGAATTTTCACGACAGCTTTCCGCCACCTGAAGGACAAAGACGCCTGCACGGAGGTCGTGCATGATATTTTCCTGAACATCTGGCTGAAGAGAGACCAGCTTCAGATTGTATCCTTTCCTAATTATCTGCAGGCCGCTGCCCGCTACCATGTGTACAAGCGCCTAAAGCAACTGAAGGAGGCGCCTGTTGAGTTTACCGAAAATTGGGAGAAGCATAGCCAGGCAGCAAGCATGAATATGGGAGCAGAACTCCTGCGCACACAGGAACTTGATGAGAAAGTAAGTCTCTGTCTCGAAAAATTGCCGCAGCGGTGCCGGGAAATCTTTGTGCTAAGTCGTAACAGCCACCTGAGTAATGAGGAGATCGCCGAGAAACTGGGAATCTCCCGGCGCACTGTAGAAAATCAGATCACGTATGCCCTGCAACATCTCCGCGAGTCGCTGAGAGATATTTCGTGCATCACGATCCTGCTTTGGTACATCAGCGGGTAACTGCCGGCAGCCCCGCCGCCAGCCCGTCCCCTGCTATAGTTTGCTACCCGTCAGCTACCGCGATACGTGGAGTACCCGAATGGCGAAAGCGTAATAGGCACATGATAGTGCGTGTCTCCTGAAATCTCGAATACCACCTCTATATAAGGATAGAATGTTTTCTGCTGTTTTTCAGCAAAGTAATCTGCTGTAAGGAACACCAGTTTGTATATGCCGCTGTTTGCTACTCCAGCTTTTTGCGGCAGGTAATCACCGATCCGGCCATTTTTATCGGTTACCTTAGTAGCCACCGTGCGCCAGGTTTTGGCAGCGGCATCATACTTTTCCAGCCGAACTGATACATCAGCAGCAGGTGCACCGCTGGTAATATCCAGAATATGTGTACTGAGTTGGTTTTTAGGCTCCTGGGCAAAGGCACTCAGGGAGCAGCATAATAAAAGTGCAAGCAGTGTTTTTTTCATTTTTAGTTCTGTTTTGTGGAAGTATAAAAACTGCATTCTCTAACACAGAGCCCCGGAACTTTGTTTGTGCCTCCTGTAAAGATGATGGCTGATTGCCTGGCTGGACTTTGCAAACTATAGTTACACCCCGAATACCGGAAATTCTGCTGCATATTTTCAGGCCCCGTGCACCGGCAGCGCAGACACTCCGGCACCCGAAGCACTTAGGTTAAACTATAGGTTTATAATTTAGCCGTTCTTGTAATTACCAGGCATAGAAAGAGGCTGTGCTATAGTTCACGCTGCAGGTTAGTTATAGTTTCAGGTAATGGCATGCAGGCTGTGTTCGGTTTTTATAGTGCCAGAGTGCTCCTACTAACTTGTACCAGCGCAAACTATAGTTAAAAGCTCCTCCTTTACATGCTCTTAAACATAGCCCCGAATAGCAGGTCTATAGTTCAGACACGTACTATAACTATAGTACAACTATAGCAGCTGTTACCAGGGCATAAAACCAGGCTGGCAGGCGCAACACCACACTTCGTTTTCATATCTTTAAGGCATGTTCGATTTCCGTCTCAGGGTATTTTATACTGTTGCTCAAAAACTAAGCTTCACGAAAGCGGCACAGGCACTGTTTATTACACAACCTGCCGTTACAAAGCACATCCGGCAACTGGAGCAGCAGCTGGGTGTAGGGCTGTTCAGGCGCAACGGCAACAGCGTGGCGCTCACCCCTGCCGGCCAGCTCCTGCTGCAGCATACCCATAAAATTTCTGAGGCCTATACCGCGCTCGAAAACGACATGGCGCAGCTTAGTAGCAGCCTGGGCGGCAGCATCCGGATTGGGGCCAGTACCACACTGGCACAATACGTATTACCGGCTATACTGGCGTCTTTCAAAACGGCACATCCCTCCGTACACTTCAGCTTTGCCACCGGCAACAGCGAACAGGTAGAGCAGCAACTCATACAGGGCACTCTGGACATAGGCATAGTAGAAGGTAACTCGCACCATCCACAGATAGTGTATGAAGCCTTTGTCAAAGATGAAATTGTGCTGGTAACCCGCACAGGAAGTGTGCTGGCACAAAAAGCCATGATCAAACCCGAGCAGCTGCACACCATTCCGCTGGTGCTGCGCGAGCCTGGTTCCGGCACCCGCGACGTGCTGCTCGGCGCCCTGGCAGGTGCAGGTATTCAGGCCAAAGACCTGCAAGCCGACATCCTGCTCGATAGTACCGAGAGCATTAAACAGTACCTGCTGCACGCCGATTGCGCCGCTTTCCTCTCCATCCACGCTATAGTTAAAGAGCTAAAACAACGCGAACTAACCGTAGTGGAAATAAAAGGGCTGGATATTTACCGTACTTTCCAGTTCATCACCCTCCGGGGAAACACCCCTCCCCTGGCAGAGCAATTCCGTAAATTCTGCAAACGCCATTATAACTTCTGGTAATGCAGCATTACTTTTTATGATTTGATACCGGGG
>DATBUF010000434.1:0-6372 GCA_036516435.1 Pontibacter sp. | reverse complement strand
CGTTAGGTACTGATTACCTGCACTTGTTAGTTGAAAAAGTACAAACAACCTGCAAAAGTAAATAATTCAGTATTCAGAATAACGATCAGGAACTAACAATCTAAAATAAAATATTTCAGGGCGGATAACTGTTGGTAAAGCTTCTGTACCGGCAAACCTACCACGTTAAAGTAGGAGCCTTCTATACGTTCGATCCCGATCTTGCCGATCCACTCCTGTATACCGTAAGCGCCTGCTTTATCGAATGGTTTATAGTTGGAAATGTAATAGTTTATTTCTTCGTCAGATAGCTGCTTGAAGTAAACTATAGTTGTGTCATGAAACACGGTTTTCTGCTCTTTCGTCAGGATGCAGACGCCCGTAATCACCTCATGGCTGGTGCCGGAGAGGGAACGCAGCATGCGGAAAGCTTCGGCAGCATCAGCAGGTTTGTTCAGCACCTGGTCTCCATGGCACACTATGGTATCAGCCGTTATCAGGATGTGGTCCTGTATGTCCGCTTTATACTGATCGGCTTTATGTGCTGCCAGGTAAGTGGCTACCTGCTCCCGTTTCAGATGCGCAGGGTAGTCTTCCTGTACTTCTTTTACATATACTTCAAAGGTCAGGCCTAAGCCGGCCAGCAGTTCTTTGCGGCGCGGCGAGTTAGAGGCAAGCAGCAGGGGCCGAGATAAATTCATCTTCTTTAATGGAGCTAAACAGGAATCCGCAGATTACCTTAGGATAAAAGAAAGTAGACTTCTGAGGCATGATTGCGCCGCTGAAACACACCCGTTTTACCTGGTCCATAGATACATCGTTCGTGATCAGGGCCAGACGCGCAGTGCCGGTATCAACCTGGCGGATGCAGGTGGTAAAATTACGGACATAGCTCAGGTGGCTATAGTTGCGCTGCGTTTCCATATCAATGCCAAGTACCCGCTGAAATACAAAGTA
The DNA here is from genome assembly GCA_036516435.1 of Pontibacter sp. GTDB lineage: Bacteria > Bacteroidota > Bacteroidia > Cytophagales > Hymenobacteraceae > Pontibacter. Next base: position 5,436 of record DATBUF010000434.1, on the reverse strand, counting down.
GTGCATTACGGTCAGGTCCAGGTCTTTCACTTCCTGCGGCACCTCCCAGTCTATCAGGTGGTGTACTTCAGGCTTCAGGCGTAGTTTGTAAGCGTTACCGGATAAGTATAACCCGAAAGCCCACTGCTTGCCTACAATTACTTCATTCAGCTCTACAGGATCTTCTTTAGGCGTGATGATAAAGAACTCGCTCAGGCGCTGCAAGAACTCCTCATCCGACAGATCGATCTGCTCCAGTACGCGGTGTGTAGGCAGGATGCGCAGGTCGTCGGCTTCGGTGTTGGTCAGGTACATCAGGTGATAGTTGTATGCCTCAAAGCCTGTATGGTTCGGGTTCTGGGCCATCATGCGCTTGCGGTACTCCAAAGAGCCCTCGTAACGGTGGTGCCCGTCAGCCAGCAGCACCTGTTTGTCGTGCAGCAGCTCCATAAATTTCCGGATCACGTCATGGTCATGTATCACTGCCAGCACATCGCGTACGCCTTGGTAGTCTTCTGTTTCGTAGATCGGTGACTTTATACTTTCGTCCATGTACTGCTCCAGTATAAAATCCGGATCGGTGTACAGCCCATGGGTAGCACTGCTGTTGAGCTGTGTTTTGGCCAGCAGGTCAATGCGGTCGTTCACAGCACTGGGAATGGTATTTTCGTGACGCAGCAGCACGCGTTCTTCCCAATCGTAGGCTTTTATGTGGCAGATGAACCCCTTCCGGCAATACTCGCGTTCGGCACCGGCCAGTTTAAAGTATTGGTAGTACACATAAATGCCTGGCAACGGGTCCTGCTGCAGTACTCCCTGCGTCTTCCAGGTTTCCAGCAACTGTGCCGCTTCAGCAGCGGGCTGGTTCCCGCGTGGCACCGACAGGTGAATGCTGTTGTAAGGATGCTGGTACAAGGCTTCACGCTGCTTTGCAGACACCACATCAAACAGGGGCGAAGTTAGCTCTGTTATGGTATGATCCAGCGTTTGGTTGTAGCGCCAGGCTTTAATAGGTAGTATTTCTGCCATCGGGTTAGGTAAGTTCGTGGGAAGTTTTGTAGCTGTCAGCAGCTAACAACTCAGGGGGCCAAACGGTTTAGCTGCCAGCCACTGTCCTGTTTTTCGTACACAATACGGTCGTGCAGCCGGTTCGGGCGCCCTTGCCAGAACTCAACCAGTTCAGGTTTTAGAATATAGCCGCCCCAGTGCTCGGGGCGCGGTATCACAGGTTCATTTGCAAACTTAGCTGCATAGTTCGCATCAGCCTGCTCCAGCTCTTCGCGGCTGCCAATGCGCTTGCTTTGCGGCGATGCCCAGGCTCCAATCTGGCTGCCAGTTGGCCTGCTGTGGAAGTAGGCATCCGATACAGCAGCCTCCACTTTTTCTATGCTGCCTTCGATGCGTACCTGGCGTTCAAGTTCGGGCCAGAAAAAGGTAAGTGCGGCCAGTGGGTTCTCTTCCAGGTCATGCCCTTTGCGGCTCTGGTAGTTGGTAAAGAACACAAAGCCATCCGGGGTTACATCCTTCAGTAAAACCACACGTGCCGACGGCCTGCCGGTTCCGTTTACCGTAGAAAGCACCATGGCAGTCGGTTCGTTCACTTCAGCAGCAATGGCTGCTTCCATCCATACTTTAAACTGGTGCGTAGGCTCTCCGGCAACAGATTCCTCAGAAAGCGACTGCAAGGCGTAGTTTTTGCGAATAGCGGCTATAGTTGGTAATAACGACATAAGCGGGGATCGTTTTTTCCAAAATTAGAAAAATATCTGCTGTCAATAACTATTTTATACCTGTTTCGGTAACAGGGCCTTCAGAACTTGCCTGCAATTGTTACTAACGTGCATTGTTTGCGTAAGAGAATTGTAACACAAGCAGGTACAAAAGCAGTACTATACCAACTACTTAAGATAAGATAAAGAAGATGGAAGAAGAAAGGTTGATAAAACCTCAGAGTGGGAGCATACTGATTTCAGAGCCTTTTCTGGGTGATCCGAACTTTGAGCGCTCTGTAATTTTGCTCTGCAACCACGACGAAGATGAAGGCACGTTTGGACTGGTACTCAACCGCCTGTCTAACCTTAAGCTGTCGGATGTAGTGGAAATTTACGATGATACTTTTGATGTAACGCTCGGTATTGGCGGGCCTGTACAATATAATACACTCCACTACATACACCGGCTGCCCAACCTGCCACAGGCAGTAAAGCTGGGCGAAGACCTGTATTGGGGTGGTGACTTTGAAATGCTGCGTACCATGATCGGGGCCGGTATAGTTACCACGGCAGATATTCGCTTCTTTTTGGGCTACTCCGGCTGGACACCCGGGCAGCTGCAGGAGGAGATAGATAAAAATGTTTGGATCGTGAATAACGAAGCTGTGAATAAATTGTTTAATTTAGAGGCAGATACCCTTTGGCGAAGCATCCTGCGCCAAATGGGAGGCAAGTATAAGGTACTATCCAATTATCCGGTAGACCCTCGCCTGAACTAAGTTATTACGTTGTAAATAGTAATCGTAACATGACTACAGAAAACAAGGATCTGGACACCACCGGAGCTGAGGCAAACAAGCCTGAGAATGAGAATGCAGCAGATGAGCAGCAACAGCAGCCTGTACAAACAGGAGATGCAGATACTGGCAAGCACCCTGAAGACACTCCCGTAGCAGAAGTTCCTAAGGAAGAGCAGCCGGAAGTAATGCCCGACCTGAAAACAGAAGAGCAGGCCGCCGCTGTGCAGGAAAGCACCGAAGTAATGGCGGATGCCCTGATTGATACAGCTGATACACCAGCTCCTGAAGCACCATCACCAGCAACTCCGGCACAGGCTCCCGCAGCAACTGTAGAGCATGAGGAAGAAGAAGCAGAAGAGGACGACCATACAGACTATAGCCAGCTCTCGACAGATGAACTGCGTGCCCATTTAGCTACCACTTTAAAAAGCAGCGACTCCCGCAAGCGCCATAGAACTATAAATGAGCTACAACGCCTCTACGATCAGCGCTTCCAGGCAGAGCGCGCCGAAGCACTGGACCGCTTTAAGCAGGAGGGTGGTACTGACGAAGACTTTGACTATCATACTTCACAAGAGCACCAGAACCTTGAAAAACTGCTGACGGCTTACCGTGATGCCCGCTATCAGGAGCGGCAACAGACAGAAGAGCAGCGCCAGCGTAACCTGGAACGGAAGCAGGAACTGCTGGGCAGGCTACGTGAGCTTGTAGAGTCCGCCGAAACCAAGAGCAGTTCTGATGAGCTGAAGAAATTACAGGGGGAATGGAAAAGCATTGGGCCGGTACCGGCAGGCGAAGCTCAGCAACTATGGGACTCTTACCACGCCCTGCTTGATATTTTCTACAACAACCGCAGCATCTTTTTTGAGCTGAAAGAACTGGACCGCAAACGCAACCTGGATGCCAAACTACAGCTGATAGAGCGCGCCGAGGCCCTCGCAAATGAGCAATCCATCAACAAGGCTTTAGAGGAACTACGGCATCTGCACGAGGAATGGAAGAACATTGGCCCGGTACCTAACGACCAGCGTGATCCGATCTGGGAGCGGTTTATTCAGGCTTCGGAACAGGTGCATACCCGCCGTAAAACGTATCAGGAAGAGCGCCGCGTGGTTGAAATGCAGAACCTCGAGAAAAAGCGCGCCTTGCTGGAGCGACTACAAGCTTATCAGAATTTCACGACCGACCGCATAAACGAGTGGCGCGATAAAACAGACGAAATTCAGAAACTGAAAGAGGAGTGGGATGCTGCCGGGCTGGTACCGAAAGAGTTTGCAGAAGAGATCAACAAGAGCTTCTGGGGCAACTATAAGGCATTCTTCCAGCACAAGAACCAGTTCTTTAAAGGGCTTGATGAGCAAAAACTACAAAACCTGCGCCTGAAGACAGAACTATGCGAACAGGCTGAAGCGCTGAAAGGGAGCACTGACTGGAATGCCACCAAAGAAAAACTGATACAGTTGCAGAAAAAATGGAAAACGATAGGCCGCGTGCCCGACAAGTATTCCGATAAAATCTGGCAGCGTTTCAGAAGCGCCTGCAACGAATTCTTCGACCGTAAGCAGGCCCAGGAGCAGCAGCGCACGGTAGAACTCGAAAAACTTTCTTCTGAAAAGATGGAGCTTACCAGCCTTATTTCTGAAAGGCTTGCGCAGCCAACAGCAACCGGCAGCCTGGAAGAGTACGATACCTTTGTGAACCAATGGCGTGCTCTGGACAAAAATAACCAGCGCAGCAGCCCGAAGGTAGAAGAAAAGTTTATCGCTCTTATGGAAAACTACCTGGAGCGTGTGCCGAGCCTTAGCCCGGATGAGCGCAGCGAACTAGTAGTGAAGCTGCAGGTAGAACGACTGAAGAGCAGCCCGGATGCAGCACAGAAACTACATCATAAGGAGCAGACCATTCGCCGGGAAATCACACAGCTGCAAAACGACATTCAGACCCTGCGCACCAACATCGAGTTTTTTGCGCGCTCCAAGAACGCCGATAAGCTACGGGAAGAGTATGAAGGACGTATTGCCGAAGCACAATACCGCATCGACCAGCTGAACCGCCAGCTTAAAGCATTCAGAGGTTAAAAATTTTATACCTGACATTCAAAACATTAAGGTATATCTATAAAAAAAGTTGTAGCGGGTATTTGCACATTTAAAAATAGGCTATACCTTTGCATCGCTTTGGAACTCTAAAGCACACCAGAGTAAGCCTCCTTAGCTCAGCTGGTAGAGCAACTGACTTGTAATCAGTAGGTCGCTGGTTCGATCCCGGCAGGGGGCTCCACTCAAAAAGCACATGTTTGTACTGCATGTGCTTTTTATATCAAACATAAGTACAGGCCTCCTTAGCTCAGCTGGTAGAGCAACTGACTTGTAATCAGTAGGTCGCTGGTTCGATCCCGGCAGGGGGCTCCACTCAAAAAGCCTTCAGGTATAGCACCTGAAGGCTTTTTTGTTTTAGCCCGTCTCGCAATTCCCTTATGATTTATCAGACTTAATCCTTTATTTTGGCTTCTGATCCTAATGCTATTCTGCTTATGCAACTGATAGAAGTAAACACCCCCGAACTTGCCCGTGAATTTCTGAATGTACAAGTAAACCTGTACAAAAAGGACCCTAACTACATTCGTCCGCTCGATAAGGATGTAAATGATGTGTTTGATCCTAAAAAGAACAGGTTATTACAGCAAGGGGAAGCTGTACGTTGGCTGCTGCAGGATAGCACCGGAAAATACATTGGGAGGGTGGCTGCTTTTATCAATAAAAGAACAGCCAACTCTTACGAGCAACCTACCGGGGGCATGGGTTTCTTTGATTGCATTAATGACCAGGCTGCAGCTAATATGTTACTGGATGCCTGCAAAAACTGGCTGCACGAACGTGGTATGGAAGCGATGGATGGCCCTATTAACTTTGGCGAGCGCGACAAGTGGTGGGGATTGCTGATAG
>DATBUF010000433.1:0-2484 GCA_036516435.1 Pontibacter sp. | reverse complement strand
GGTTTTTAAACCCCTTCAGGAGGGAATCAACAATCTGACAATTCAGCCGGCAGCAATTAAAAAGTTTAGTTACTTTTGCCGCACAACCCTTGAGTAAAGTTTAAAACCATGGAACTAAAGAAAATTGCTTTAAATGATGTGCACGAGGCGCTTGGCGCTAAAATGGTGCCTTTTGCCGGTTACAATATGCCTGTTCGCTACTCGTCGGACCTGGAGGAGCACAACACGGTGCGCAATGCCGTAGGTATTTTTGACGTGTCGCACATGGGCGAGTTTCTGGTGCAGGGGCCTGGTGCGCTGGACCTGATCCAACGTATTACAACAAACGATGCTTCTAAACTGACACAGAATAAGATACAGTACACCTGCTTCCCGAATGAGCAAGGCGGCATTGTAGACGACCTGCTGGTATACTGCTTCGGCGAAGAAGATTACATGCTGGTGGTAAACGCCTCTAACATAGACAAAGACTGGGAGTGGGTAAATAAGTATAACACAGGCGGCGTGAAGCTGACGAACATATCAGACGAGATGTCGTTGTTTGCAGTGCAGGGCCCTAAAACAGTGGAAGCGCTGCAGTCGCTGACTGCACTGGACCTGGCCAGCATGGCTTACTATACATTTGATAAAGGCGAGTTTGCAGGCGTGCAGGATGTGATCGTTTCAGCTACGGGTTATACCGGAGCGGGTGGTTTCGAGATCTACGTGAAAAACGAAGATGCCCGACGTGTGTTTGATGCCATTATGGAAGCCGGCAAAGAATTTGGAATTAAGCCAATTGGTTTAGGTGCCCGCGATACGCTGCGCCTTGAAATGGGCTTCTGCCTGTACGGTAACGACATCAACGATACTACCTCACCTCTAGAAGCTGGCCTGGGCTGGATCACGAAGTTCGATAAAGAATTTGTGAACTCTGAGAACCTGAAAGCACAGAAAGAGGCTGGCGTGCAACGCAAGTTAGTTGGTTTCGAGATGCTGGAGAAAGCCATTCCGAGAGCGCACTACGAGATCGTGAACGAAGCGGGCGAGCAGATCGGGGAAGTAACGTCCGGTACCATGTCACCATCCATGGGTAAGGGCATTGGGTTAGGCTATGTTAAAACCGAGCTCAGCAAGCCAGGTACCGAGATCTTTATCCGGGTGCGCAACAAAGACATCAAAGCACAGATCGTTAAACTGCCGATCCTGAAGAAATAAATTTATTGTTAAATGGCTGAATGGTTAAATTGTTGGAAGAGTTTATTCTGACAGTTTAACCATTTAACAATTTAGCAATTCAACAATATAACAATCAAAAATGCCAAGTATAGATGTGTGTTTCAGCCCGGAGCTGCTGCACTTGTATGACCTGAAGGGAAAAGCCGTTGTGGCTGTGGATATACTTCGTGCCACTTCTACCATGACCACGGCCTTCGCGCACGGGGCAGCGCATATTTTTCCGGTAATGCAGCTGGAAGAATGCCTGGCCTATAGTGCCAAAGGGTGCCTGACGGCTGCCGAACGCGACGGGCAGAAAGCAGATGGGTTTGACCTGGGCAACTCGCCGTTCAGCTACATGGATGGTGCTGTAAAAGACAAAGCCATTGCCATTACGACCACCAACGGTACGCGCGCCATCCGCCTATCAGAGGCTGCCGAGGAAATTATAGTGGGCTCGTTTCTGAACCTGAGCGCTGTAGTTAGCCACCTGAGAGCCCTGCAGCTGGATGTAATTGTGGTATGTGCTGGCTGGAAGGGCAACTTTAACCTGGAAGACACGCTGTATGCCGGAGCACTGGCAGAGCGCCTGGAAGGGGAATTTACTTTTGCCAACGATGCCACGCTGGCGGCGCTGTACCTGTACAGAACAGCCAAAGCAGATATGTTTACCTTTCTGCAGCAATCATCGCATGTGCAGCGCCTGTTGCGCCTCGATATAACAAAGGATGTGGCTTTTTGCCTGGAAGAAGACAAGTACAACGTGCTGCCCGTCTGGAAGGAGGACCGGTTGGTAGATTTGCTTGCGAAGAGCGCAGTAGTAGAAAAATAAACTATAAAGGCCGGTACAACTACCGGCCTTTATAGTTTAATAAAATATCCAAAACTGGAGAGCTTCATGCCGCCTTTTTCGATAAGAGTGGCGTAGAGACCACACTATCGCTGAAGGGCGTGTTTATGTGTGCTTCTTCACTTCATAAGGATAGGCGCTTCAGGGCAATGGCTATTCTGCCGGCCTGTAAAGTCGCCGTTCTATTTATGGTAGGAAGGTGTTAAGGTAATGTGATGATTATTAGATAATTAAATGGTTCGGTGTAAACTCCTGCATTTTGGTTGCAGAGGTTAGTAACAGTCTAATAACAACTGTAGAAGCTATAGCAGCCGCCTGTAGTGGCAGGTGCTACTGCAGTTTTTTGTTCTGCTTATGACGCTGACTGTCGCGGGCTGTCTTTTTCTCCAAATTGCGCTGCAGGGCTGCTGTGAGGTCTATTCCTGTTTGGTTAGCCA
>DATBUF010000432.1:0-9094 GCA_036516435.1 Pontibacter sp. | reverse complement strand
TACGCTAACAGCATTTCCCGGGCCTGTGGCATCTGGAACACTTCAGGCACCGAATTTACAGCGCCGGCAGGCACGTGCAGGCGATGCAGAACCTCTAAAAGCTCTTGTTTGTGATGCGTTGCAATCAGGTTGCGGAGTATGATGTTCAGTTCCTGGCGGTGCTGCACACGGCTATAGTTTGTCTGAAACCGCTCATCCCGGGCAAGCTCAGGACTACCCAATACCTGGCACAGGCGCTCAAACTGCCGGTCGTCGCCGACAGCCAGCACAATATACTTGCCATCGACTGTGGTATACATGCTGCCGTAGGGTACAATACTGGGATGATCGGAGCCCATGCGCTGGGGGCTATGCCCTGCCACCAGCCAGTTGGTGGCTTGGTTGGCCAGTGCCGCCACTGCTGCCTGCACCAGGCTTACTTCCACATACTGCCCCTGCCCTGTTCGTTCGCGCTGCAGCAACGCCACCAGCAGGCCTTCTTTCAGTTGGTGTGCTGCCAGAATATCTATTAAAGCAACAGGCATTTTGGTTGGTTCGCCCTCAGGGTGGCCATTCAGGTACATAAAACCGGTTTCGGCCTGCACCACCGCATCGTAACCGGCACGGCTATCAGTAGCGCCGTAGCCTGTTAAGTGTCCATAGAGCAGTTTCGGGTTTATTTGCCGGAGTGTTTTATAGTCTACTTGTAGTTTCTCGGCATCGCCGGGCTTATAGCTGGCTATTACCACGTCGGCCTGCTCCACCAGCCTGTAGAGGTGCTGCAGATCAGCTTCTTCCGCCAGATTGAGTGGTAGCGATTCTTTTCCCCAGTTGGCTGCACAAAAGTAAGCAGGCGTATCAGTATCGGCAGGTTCTGATTTCAACTTCCAGCGACGGGTCACATCGCCCTGTGTAGCCGCATTTTCTATTTTAATTACCCGCGCGCCAAGCTCTGCAAAAAACTGGCCCACGCCGGGTCCTGCCAGCACACTTGCCAGTTCCAGCACCAGCATATCCTTGCCTATCATGTAGTCGTATCTCTCTAAACTCACCCAAACATCGTGAATTTTTCTGAACTATATACCGCAAAGGTGCAGCGTTCGGGTACTCAATTCCTACACTGGCTACATGGATGAGAAAGCAGAGTGTAAACGGCGCGCCAGGAAATGCGACAGCCAGCTTACGAAGCGGGAGGGGTGTATACAATAAGTGCTATTCTGGTCTGCAGAATAGCACTTACACATTCCTTTTCAAGAAATAAATTACTTTATTAAAGAAGGAAGAAGATAGCATTTATGATATTTAAACCCAGCAACAGGTAAAAATTAGGAGATTCTTGTATAGCCTTTTTCATATGAAATTAACACTGTAAAATGATACTTAAGTCTGGTAGCATTGCCACTTTCTCATCTTACGCCGGGCTATATCAAATGTTTCAAATAAATATAATTTATCATATATACCAGAACTTAGTTTCAGATAATAGCACAGCATCAGCCATCATTAATCCGACAAAAACAGGGCTTTAAAGCCCATATTACTGGAATTTAAAGAATATATGATTTATCATATGTATTGCACTCTACAACAAACTAATACAATAAAATAATTATTTTAACATAATCATTTATATACTTATATTCCGTATACATGGTGCATCATGCAGAAATGACGCTGATTTATTTTATCTTTACCATAGCCATACTAAACGCTGAGTTTAGCAGGCACACAGCAGTTAGAATTTTAAACACGATACATCTTGAATTTTCATTCATTTAATTTACACGAAGACGTTGTTACCGGTATAGAGTCGATGGGGTATAACACCCCCACACCCATACAACAGCAGGCTATCCCCCTTATATTAGAGCAAAAAGACCTGATTGCCTGCGCTCAGACCGGTACCGGCAAAACGGCGGCGTATTTACTCCCCCTCATCGACAGGATTTCGCATGCCAACGCTTCGCACACCAGCACACTTATACTGGTACCTACCCGCGAACTTGCCAAGCAGATTGATGAGCAGGTGGAAGGACTAGGTTACTACGCCCCGGTTAGCTCCATTGCCATTTATGGCGGCAACAAAGGCGGCGAGTGGGACCAGCAGAAGCGCGCCCTTACCAGCGGTGCCGATATTATTATTGCCACGCCGGGCCGCCTGATGTCGCATATGGCGCTGGGCTACGTAAAGCTGGACCAACTGAACTACCTGGTACTGGACGAAGCGGACAAGATGCTGGACATGGGCTTTATGGATGACATCCTGAAGATTGTGCGCCAGCTGCCAACTGATCGCCAGACGCTGCTCTTCTCGGCAACGATGCCTAAGAAAATACGCGAACTGGCAAAGCAGATCCTGCAGGAGCCCGCTGAAATAAACCTGGCCGTATCGAAGCCTGCCGAAGGGATTGACCAGCGCATGTACCTGACCTACGACAACCAGAAACTGCCGTTGCTGGAGCACCTGCTGCGCGAACTGGACGTTCATAACATGATCATCTTTACCTCGCGTAAGTCAAATGTGGCTCAGATTGTGCGCTCGTTGCGCAAGATGGGCTTTGAAGCAGAGGGCATCCAGTCTGATATGACGCAGGACGAACGTGAAGCCGCTCTCCGCGACTTTAAAAACCGCAAATACCAGATCCTGGTGGGCACTGACATACTTTCGCGCGGTATCGACATCGACAACCTGAGCCATGTGCTGAACTTCGACATGCCGCAGGATGCGGAGGACTATGTACACCGTGTAGGCCGTACAGCACGTGCTGCCTCTACAGGCGTTGCCATCACGTTCGTGAATGAAAACGACATGTACCGTGTGCGCCGTGTAGAGCAGCTGATTGAGCGCGAGATTCCAAAGTTGCCTTTACCGGATGACTTTGGCCCGGCCCCGGTTTACGATCCGACTAAAAAAGGACACACTCGCCACCGTGAAGGAAGCAAACCGGCACAGGCAGGCAGAGGCCGCACTGGTAACCAGAACCGTAGTAACCGCAGCAAAAGCAAGCCAAAAGGGCCAAGGCCTGAGCAGACTGCAGCCACTACCGAAGCAAGTGCAGCACCAGTTACCCAACCAACTGTGGGAGCAGAAAACAAGCCTAAGAAGAAGCGCCGCAACAACCGAAACCGCAACCGTGGCAACCGACAAGGCCCGGCAGGCAATGTAGCGCCACAGGCCACCCCTACCGCATAATACGAGAGCCGCTTTTGTAAGCGGCTTTTTCATTTTTAAGCTACCTATAGCTGCTATAGTTGCTGCACCAGTGCGCCATCTGTCGTTACATCATGCACCGGTAAATTATACGCTGCCAGCTCCATTTTCAGGCGATTGATGTACCAGGGTTTGTTGCTCCCGTCCAGCACTATAGTTGCGGGAGCAAAGGCCTGCAAAACTTCAGGTTTTACCCGCACGTTTTGGGTGAGTATCACATAATCAAACGCAAAGTCTGCAACAGGTTTTACGTTTAGTGGTCTCTTCAGCAATAATATCTTCTTTCCCTGCCACACCAGCAGCTCATTTCCGTCGGGCAGTTGGGTACTGGCTATAGTTGCGGGCAGTCTACCTATCAGGGTAACTTCCGGGTTCGTGATACCTGCGCTCCACAGGTGATTCTGGATATTAAAACTATAGTTCTGCTGGTCTGCCTGCATGGTGCTATCCGTTACCAGTACAGCTTTGTTGCTCTGGATAAAACCGATGGCGGTGCTGCCACGCAAACTATAGATGGTTACCATTTTCTGGTTTTGCTGTTCTACTGCTTCCAATAGTTGCTGCACCGAAAGAACTGCAACTATAATTGTGGCCAGCACCAGGTATTTTAAACGTTTCCGGGTAAGCAACAACACCAGGCACACCAATACTCCATATAACAACCACGACTGCAGCGCTGTAATATCCAGGCCATTGATGAGTGCACCCGGCAGGTTGGTGAGCAGCTGGTTAAACTCGTTCATGAACCATACAAAGCCAATGTGCAAAGCAAAGAGCACATCAGAAAGCAACGGAACCCAGCACAGCACCAAGCCAGCCATCCCGAAATAGAGCGCAAAGGTAGACACCGGCACCACCACCATATTGGCAAGCCAGAAGTAAACCGGAAACTGGTGAAAGTAGTATATCCCCAACGGCAGCGTGATCAGCTGTGCCGCCACTGCTATCGAGAAGAGTTCCCATAGTTTATCCGGCACCAGGCTATTGAAATTCAGCAAACTATAGATACCGGGTTGCAGCGCCACAATACCAATCACAGCCAGAAACGACAACTGAAAACCGACATCGAACAGGAAATACGGATCATAGCACAGCAGCGCGAAAGCCGCAATAGCCAGCGTGTTGTAAATATTATGCCGCCTGCTCAGTACCAGCGAGAGCATCACCAGGCTAAACATCAGCACAGCCCGCATCACCGACGGCGACAATCCCGTCATGAACCCGTATAGCCAGAGCAAGGCCAACACCGCCAGCGCAAACACCAGCCGCTGACTCCTGCTCATGTTCACCCGTTTAAACAGCAGCAAAAAAACCCCGAACACCAGCCCCACGTGCATCCCCGAAACAGCCAGTACGTGCATAGTTCCGGTGGCAGCGTAGGTATCCCGCACTGCATTATCCAGGTCGTCTTTCAGGCCAAGCAGCAGTGCTGTAGCTATACTTTGCTCTCTTTTTGCAGCTACATTTTCCCGGATCACCTCTTCAAAGAAACGGCGCACTTTTATACTGGCATAGAGCAACAGGTTGGGCGGAGCATTACCCATGTATTTAAACTGGTGCGCCTGCAGGTTCTGGCGGTGGTAAACACCTTTCTGTTGCAGGTAGTCTCTATAGTTGAACTGTCCGGGGTTAAGGGGCGGTGCAACCGGAAGCGGAGCCCCCTTCACCAGCAACCTGTCGCCGTAGGTAAGGGAATAGTCAGCTGCTGTGTCGTGGGGCACGGTTACCTGCACCTGGCCGGTAGCCGGCTGCCAGCTGCCATTTACCAGCACTTTGTCTACCTCCAGTATGGTGCGCTGGTAGCCCGGCTTCTGCACTACAAAATCATTCACCACGCCGGTATAGTAAGTTGGCAGGGCTTTTAGGTTGGTAAGGTGATCGGGTTGCAGGTGGGGTGTGCGGAGCTGGGTAAGCAGAAAGCCTGCAGCAGCAAAGCATAATAACCCGGCTATACCTGTCCAACTGTTGATTTCGGCAGCTTTGTACCTGCGCGCATACAGGTACAGCCCCAGGAACAAAGCAACAAAAAAGGCGAAGACCTCAGGAGCAAACCTGAACTCTTCGCCTATAGTTGTGTACACTAAAATGCCCGCTATAAAACTAAGCGCGATCCGCAGGAACGGGTATGGCGCCCACTGCCACATCAGCCTGCAAAAAACATTTTATAGTGTTGTATGTCGCATTCGGTAAACATATCGCCCTCCGTTACAAAGCCGTTGCGCCTGTAAAAGTTTACGGCCGGCAGTTGTGCATGCAGGTAGATCTTTTTACCACCGTGCTCCGACTGCACATCTTCCAGCACAGCCTTTAACACCTCGGCACCCACCTGTTTGTTTCTATAGTTGGGCAACACGGCAAAACGCTCCAGCTTTACACCCTGCTCGGTTACCCGCCAGCGGGCAGCACCGCAGGGCACACCATCTATAGTTGCCAGGTAGTGGCTGGCCGTAGTCTCAAACGCATCGTATTCTGCCTCGCGTGGCACATGCTGCTCTTCCACAAAAACCTGTTCCCGTATCCGGAACGCCTGCTTCAGATCGTGTTCCTGCGCTGCTCTGATAACCTGTATCATGTAAAGCAACTATAGTTAGGCGCTCTGGCGGATTGGTTTATTATTTAGAGCTGCCTCCTTCTCCTCTGCTTCGGCATCGCGTTTGGCACGTCGCTCTTCGTCCAGTTTGGTATAGGCGTTCACGATGTCTTTTACCAGGCGGTGGCGCACTACATCATCTGCAGTCATCTCTACCACTCCAATACCTTTCACCCCGCGCAGTATGGTCAGGGCCTCCATCAGCCCGGAACGTTGGTTGCGCGGCAAGTCTATCTGAGACCAGTCGCCGTTTACCATGAGTTTAGCATTCGGGCCCATACGGGTCAGGAACATCTTCATCTGGGCTGGCGTGGTATTCTGAGCCTCGTCTAACAACACAAACGCATTGTTCAGGGTACGGCCGCGCATATACGCCAGCGGTGCTATCTCAATGATCTTGTTCTCCTGGTAATACTTCAGTTTTTCCACCGGTATCATATCCTCCAGAGCATCATAGATCGGGCGCAGATACGGATCAACCTTCTCCTTCATGTCGCCGGGCAAAAAGCCGAGGCTCTCGCCTGCTTCCACCACCGGTCTGGAGATGATGATCTTTTTCACTTCCTTGTTTTTGAGCGCACGCACCGCCATCGCCACCGACACGTAGGTTTTACCGGTACCGGCAGGCCCCAGGGCAAACACCAGGTCGTTTTTCTCCACGGCATCTACCAGGCGTTGCTGGTTCGGGGTTTTAGCCTTTATCACGCCGCCTTTTGAGCCATACACAATCACATCGGGCGAGGTCACGATCACTTCTTCGTCGGTAAAAGAATCAGAAGAAAGGTATCTATTTACGCTATTGTGCGTAATCTTCCCGAACTTATGATAATGGTCTATCAACGACGACAGAATTTCATGAATTTTGGTGATTTCAGGGGTCTGGCCCTGTATTTTTATCTCGTTACCTCTGGATATGATTTTGCTGCTGGGGAAAGCGGCGGCCAGCTGTTTTATATTCTGATTCTCGGTTCCCAGAAAGTCGATCAGGGAAATGTTCTCGAGGGTTATTACTTTCTCTACCAAATGTTTAGCTCTTATATAGAATGTTGGTAATATTTCTTTAATTTAAAAGAAATTTAGCTTAATATAACTACAAAACTATTGAAATTATAGTTCTAAAGATGGCTGTAATTACGTTTATATCGGATTTTGGATATACAGATCACTATGTTTCTGCAGTAAAAGCAAAGTTGCTCTCGCAAGACCCTGACTGTAAGATTGTTGATATCTCTCACGCGATCGATCCTTTTAACATAGCACACGCAGAATACGTACTTGGCTCGGTTTACCGCGACTTTCCGGAGGGCACGGTGCACCTGGTAGGTGTGGATACACATGGCAGCAAGAACGGTCGTTTTCATGCGGCACGGCACAACGGACATTACTTTTTGTTACCCGATAACGGCCTGCTGTCGCTGCTCACAGACGGGCAGCCGGAGCTGGTAGTGGAACTGCATGTAGAAGACCCGTTTATGCCTTTCCCGGTGAAGGATGTGCTTGCCCCGGCGGCACTGTACCTGGCAAAAGGCGGCGACATAGAAGTGCTGGGCGACCGTACCTACGAGATACGCCAGTTGCTGAACCGCCAGCTGCGCCTGAGCGACCACTCCATTATGGGCCACGTGATACACGTAGACCGCTACGGCAACCTGATTACCAACATTACCCGCGACAGCGTAGAAACGATAGCGCATGGCAGGACATTTACCATCCATTTTGGCCGCGAAACTATAGGCCGCATCCACCCCAACTATAACCAGGTAGACGATGGCGATTGCTGCTGCATCTTTAACTCCCAAAACCAACTGTGCATCGGCATCAACAAAGGGCACGCTGCCGAGCTCCTGGGCCTGGACTTCGACTCGCAGGTAGACGTACGCTTTTACCCGGGAAGTTAGGCTAATTTTGAATTCTGATTGAGTGAATGAGTGAATATTGTATAGTTGTGTGTAGCTCATACTTTTGAAGAAATACGCTTTCTCTGGAGTATAAATTCCTATTTTTGCCCATTCGCTTAATCACTCATTCACTCAATCAAAATTATGATCATACGCATCGTCCGGATGACGTTTCAGCCGGAGAAGACCGGGGAGTTCCTGGAGATTTTCCGCAACTCGAAAGATAAGATTCGTGGGTTTGAAGGCTGCAACCATGTGGAACTGTTACAGGACCTGAACCACCCCAATATTTACAGCACCTATAGTTTATGGGACTCCGAAGAGCACCTGAACAACTACCGCGACTCCGAGCTTTTTGGCCAGGTATGGAAAGCAACCAAAGCCCTGTTTGCCGATAAGCCACAAGCCTGGTCTAATATATCTGTTATTAGCGTGTAGTTGTTGGTTATTGGTTTATAGTTGATCGCGAATGGAGGCTTTCAGCATTTAAGGTGATTTTAAACAATACTATAGCTTTTACTGTACTTTTGTAGTACGATTAACGATTGTTAGATACATGGAAGGTCTTACTTCTAACAACCACTAACTACCAACTAATAACTACCTCCCGAAACTATGAACTACTTCGAATTCTATAGTATACCTGAGAGCTTTCTGCTGGACGAAAAAGCGCTGAAAAATACCTACTACAAGCTCAGCCGCGAGTACCACCCGGATTTCCATGCGAACGAGAGCCCGGAGAAACAGCAGGAGATCTTACAACTCTCTACCCTGAACACCAATGCCTACCGCACCCTCTCTGATGCCGACCTGCGCATGCAGTACATTTTAAAAGAGCACGGCCTGCTGGAGGAAGGCGGTAAAAATGAACTGCCCGGTGCGTTTCTGATGGAGATGATGGAAATAAACGAGGAGCTGATGGAGCTGGAATTCGACTTTGACGCCGCAAAACTGCACGAGATCAGCGAGGCAACTATAGGCTTGGTTGCCCAGCTGGATAACGACATTCTACCGGTGCTACAGCGCTACCCTGAACTACACGGCGTTACCAAAGAGGAGGCCCTGGCGGAAGTAAAAACTTACTATCTAAAGAAGAAATACTTGTTGCGTATTCAGGAAACTTTATCTAAGTTTGCAACCCGTTCCTGATAGAGGAATGGCCCTTTTAGTTCGACCCCGGCTCTGGGTACTACCAAACCAAAGCTTTGAACTAAATTAAATGCCCAGATGGCGGAATTGGTAGACGCGTTGGTCTCAAACACCAATAACTTCACGGTTGTGCCGGTTCGACCCCGGCTCTGGGTACTTTTACAATTTAAAAACCCCTGTAAATCAAGCATTTACAGGGGTTTTCTATTTTAAGGGGACGGTACAGGGGACTGATTTTATTAAATCTAATAAGAAATACTATTATTC
>DATBUF010000431.1:0-2695 GCA_036516435.1 Pontibacter sp. | reverse complement strand
GTACGAAGTACGGGTGCTCGAGAAATCAGAACGCAGCGTAGACTCGGTGCTATTTAAGGTGCGGGAAGATATGCGCGAAGGCAGCGTGCAACGCGAAATGCCGGAGCATTAAGCTACACCTATAGTTCGGAATTAACAGCCTTCCTTACCAACTATAGCTAGTAAGGAAGGCTTTTTACTTTATTCTTTGCCCGTAAACCAGCCGCTGTACATCACATAGTTATTAGCTACTTTATCCAGGCCATCCACCTGATCCTGGCTCAGCTGCTTTACTTTTTTAGCCGGAATGCCCGCATAAATCCACCCCGATTCGCACACGGTATTTTCCAGCACAATGGCTCCGGCTGCCACAATGCAGTTTTTCTGCACCACCGCATTATCCATCACAATCGAGCCCATGCCTATCAGCACATTATCTTCTACGGTGCAGCCGTGCACAATCGCATTATGCCCCACCGATACGTTGTTGCCTATCGTTGTAGCGGCTTTCTGATAAGTACAGTGAATCACGGCGCCATCCTGTATGTTGGTTTTGTCCCCAATACGGATAGCATTCACATCGCCCCGAATAACGGCATTAAACCACACCGAGCAGTTTTTACCTATTACCACGTCGCCAACTATAGTTGCATTTTCAGCTACAAACGTATCGTCACCTAGCTGCGGCATCACACCTTTTACCGGAAGTATAACAGGCATAGTTTATTTAATTATGAATGTAGAATTATGAATTATGAATGGGTGGTAAAGTTAGGGTTTAATTGCTGATTGCTGAATTGTTGATTGTTTCTCTGGCAAAGTTACTTTCAATCCTGCCAATCCTAACATCCTGCAAATCCTGATGCAGATAATTAAACTATAGCTGCAACAGACTTCGGCGAAATACGGGGATTAGGAAATCCCCGGTAGTGTGCTTTCGGACTAAGAAGCCTAATAGAGCAGGGCTGAATATAGCACGATCAACGAATAACTAACAACGATTAACGAGCAAGCAGCCGCTTCCAGGTACCTTTGTGGTAGTTGTATTTCAGGGTGCTGGGCAGGGCTTTCCAGAAGTACTTGTTTATGTTTACGGCAAAACTGGGCTGCATGTAACAGTTGATAGTACAGCCTTCGCAGGCTGGCAGGCGTCCTTCCAGTTGCTTTAACTTTTCTACTTCGGGACTATAGTATAGCTGCTGTAAATTGCCCCTGATCGGGTAACTTTTGGTGCCCAGATGGTAGCAGGGCAGCACCAGCTCGTTTTCCGGTGAGATAACTATAGTTGTGCTGGCTGCCTTACAAGCCGGATCAGCAATGTGGTTACCGCCATCACGGCGCAGTTGCACAAAACCATCGTTCAGGTACACGCCCTTTCGCTTGCCAAACCGGGTCAGGTAGTCGAGTTCCTCCTCTGTTAATCGTTCGCCGGTTTCAACGCTGTTGTACTCAAAAGCCGGG
Organism: Pontibacter sp.; assembly: GCA_036516435.1. Classification (GTDB taxonomy): domain Bacteria; phylum Bacteroidota; class Bacteroidia; order Cytophagales; family Hymenobacteraceae; genus Pontibacter. The sequence goes on along the minus strand of DATBUF010000431.1, from coordinate 1,255 downwards.
TTAAGGATAAGCACCAGGTTATTGGGCTGGGTTATCGTTTGGTACACTTCTTCCAGCTCGAGCAGGTTGTGCTTAAAAACGGTAAAAAGGATGTCTGGTCGCTCGCCCAACTCTCTTGCTACCTTTATAGATTCCAGCACAAAATCATAACAGGCTACTCCCCTGCCGGCATCATGTTTTTCTTTGTGTGCAGAATCCAGCGAGAAGTGCAGCATATCCACCTTGCCTTTCAGCCGTTGAGCCAGTTTGGGGTACAACATGGCATTGGTAGTAAGCGTGGTGATAAAACCCATGTCGTGCGCCATGCCCAGCATCTGGTCTATCTGGCGGTGCAGCAGCGGTTCGCCGCCCGTGAAGTCAATTACCTGTACACCCAGCTTTTTCAGGTCGTGCAGGTTCTGGGCTACATCTTCTATAGTTATATAAGGCGACGGTTTTTCCCAGATATCGCAGAACGAGCACTTTGCGTTACAGCGGTACGTAACGTAGTAGTTGCAAAGCACAGGCTTGTTTCTCAGGAGCATTTTTTGGGAATTATGAATGCTAAATTATGAATTATGAATGGATTAAAATATAAACTTAGTTTACGCTATTTCTTCTGTTTGAGCGAGAACAGAAGTATAAACTATAAAAGGCAGCCTGTCCAAACCATTAGCCTCTTTGTCTGAATCAGGATTATCAGGATTAAAGGATTTACAGGATTAGGCCTTGCTATAGTTTGAGACTATAGTTCCATAGTGCCTGTGCTATAGTTTTATAGTTGCCCCTCTTCTGCTGTTTCGGACATCCGTGTCCGAAGCTACTCTGCTGTGGACTTCCTAGTCCGCGTTGCTGCGGCTATTGCTATAGTTCTATAGTTGCAGTCTCTTACTGTAGCCAGCTATAGTTTGGTCCTCCGGCCCAGTTGAGTTACAAACTCAACATCATAATAAGACACGGGTTGCAAACCCGCGCCAGCAATAAACTTCAGCCTTAGCTACAGTTGCAGCTATAGTTTAGTTTCATAGGTACAGACCAAGAGCGGACAGGTCGCGACCTGTCCCTACAGAACTACAACCACGAGAAAACTCGAAGCTTATAGTTTCAAACTATAGCCAGTCAGCTACTATCGAGATGATCACAGTCTTTGGGTTGAGCGCCTTTGACTTGTTGCGGTGCCGCAGGCAATCCGACGCAGGAGGATAGCAAGAAGGCAGCAGCGCGATGCCCGAAGACGGGGCCTCCCGGCCCAGGAGGGAGCCAAGCCAACTATAAA
>DATBUF010000430.1:0-2979 GCA_036516435.1 Pontibacter sp. | reverse complement strand
TACATTTCGGCAGGCAGGAAATCGGCAATAAAGTTCAGAATGCTCTCGCTCAGGTCCAGCGACAAAACGCTTGGGATGTAAGGAATGAGTGTGAAAAGAAAAATGATGCTCGGAAAAATTGCCAGCGTAAAGTTGAAGGCCATGTACGATGCTCGTTTGGTGATGGAGTCCAGGCGCAGCTCGCCCAGCAGCACATCCGCCACTTCGTACACCGACGACTGCCCGTTGTTGAACCGCCACCTTTTCAGGAAAACGATGAACTTACGGTAAGCCCTGCGGCGCTTCAGGTATTGCTGGTTATACTTCATTCGCTAAAATACGAATCCATTTTCTGGTGTATCAGCTCCGGGATAGCAGTTGGCCTGCCGGTCTGCATATCCACAAACACCATAGTTGTTTCACCAATGTTCAACAGCGTTTGTTCCTCGTTATACACTTCGTATTCAAACTTTATACGCGTGCCGTGCGGCTTATGCTTTACAAACAGCTTTATAGTCAACAGGTCGTCGTACTTGGCCGGGCGGATGTATTTGCATTTGAGTTCCAGCACGGGCATCATAGTGCCAGTAGCTTCCATCTCTTTGTAATGAATACCCAGCCTGCGGAATACTTCGGTACGGGCTACCTCGTAGTAAGCGCCATAGTTGCCATAGTATACATAGCCCATCTGGTCGGTTTCGGCATACCGCACCCGTATCTGCACTTCTGATTCAAACACTGCTTAAATGGTTATAGGTTAAATTGTTAAAAGGCTAAACTGTCTATTGCTACATCAGGTTTTCTTTCCCAAATCAACAATTTAACAATTCAGCCATTCAACAATTAAATTACTTCATAATATTCCGCTTGTTCAGGGCTTGCTGGTAGCGTCGGGCGTTCGCCTGATGCTCGGCTACGGTAACAGCAAAACTGTGATACCCTGAAAAGTCTTCTTTGGCACAGAAGTAAATATAGTTGTGCTGTTCCGGGTTAAGCACTGCATCAATGCTGGAGATGTTCGGTACATTGATCGGCCCCGGAGGCAGGCCTTTATACCTGTAAGTGTTGTAAGGCGAATCGTGGCGTAGGTGCACGTTCAGCACACGGCGAATGGTAAAATCCCCTACCCCAAACACTACGGTCGGGTCGGCCTGCAGCAGCATGCCTTTCTCCAGGCGATTCAGGTACACACCGGCTACACGCGGTTTCTCATCATTCTTAATTGTTTCGGCCTGAACTATAGAGGCCAGTGTTGCTACTTGCTGCTGCGTTAACCCAAGCGCTTCTGCTTTTTCCAGCCGCTCCGGAGTCCAGAACTTGTCGTACTCGGTTTTCATGCGCTGCAGCAGTTCTTCGGCCGTAATGGTCCAGTACACCTCGTAGGTGTTCGGGATAAACATGCTTACAATGTTGGTGGTATCGAAGTCCAGTACCTCCAGGTATTCCGGGTCGGTTAGCAGCGCATTGATCTCTTCTTCGGTAGGCTCCACCTGGGCGGCAAGTCTTTCGGCGAGCTGGCTACGCAGCCGGATGTTGTTAAACGTAAGCTTAACCGGTGTTTGCTGGCCCGTACGCAGCGCCCCAATCAGTTGCCGGTTACCCCAGCCATGCTCAAGTTTATAGCGGCCCGGTTTTACCAGTTCATCATAATCCATCAGTTTAGCCATAAATCGCAGCGACAACGGGTCTATGATCACGCCGCTGGCTTCTACAGAATCCATGGCCTGCTCGTAGGTAGCGCCGGTTGGGATATACACGTAGGTGTCCTGGTCCTTGGTATCTACGTTACCTGTGTACACAATCTGGTACGCATAGTAGGAGAAGCACACGAAGAGCAGCACCAGTAGTGATATAATGGCAGGTATTACCTTGCTCTTCTCTTTTTTCTTTCGTTTGGTTGTGGTGACTTTCTTAGCCATAGTTTGGTTTAAAGGCACTGGCGTACAGATAGGTGCCGTCCTTTTTTGTATTAACCGCCAAAAATAACACTTCTGTTCCTAATTGCGAATGTGTGAGGATGTGAATCAGAGAATTATCTTTGCCGGGATACTCTTGCCCGAGGCCGCTGCCCTGTTGCCCGCCGTATAACGTTTGGCAGCCGAAGAGAGTATGCTTACTTTATATTGGTACCTAAATCACAACTATAGAACTATGAGCAACGCTGTTTTCCTAAGCATACACCCGGATAATCCGCAGGAGAAAAAAATTCGCGAAGCAGCCGAAGTACTGCGCAACGGCGGCGTCATCATTTACCCTACCGACACGATCTATGGCATGGGCTGCGACATACACAATGCACGGGCTATTGAGCGGGTGTGCCAGATAAAGGGCGTGAAACCCGATAAGGTAAACCTCTCTTTCATCTGCTCCGACCTTACCCACATCTCTGATTATGCCCGGATTGACACACCCACCTACAAGGTCATGAAAAAAGCACTGCCCGGGCCTTTCACGTTTATTCTGGATGCTACCAGCCACGTACCCAAATACGCCAGCGCTAAAAAGAAAACCGTAGGCATACGCGTGCCGGACAATAAAATAGCGTTGGCACTGGTGCGCGAGCTCGGACACCCGATCCTCTCCACCTCCGTCCGCGACGAAGATGAAATACTGGAATACAGCACCGACCCCGAACTCATCTATGAGAAATACCGGAACCTGGTAGACATGGTGATTGATGGTGGTCCGGGGAACAACGTAGCTTCTACGGTAGTAGATGCGGCTAACAACTTTGAAGTGCTAAGACAGGGCGCCGGCGATATTGAAGAGTATTTATGATTTAGAGATGTGAAGATGCAAGAAGTTAATCTTCAAATTCCCAAATTCTCACATCTTCAAATCTACACCGGTCGTTTGCGCTTCCAGCGTTTGTGGGTCCAGAGGTAATCGGCAGGCGCGCGGCGAATGGCGGCATCCAGTTTCTCAGCAAAAGCCTGTGTAAGGGGGAAGTACCCGAGCGAGGTTTCCGGAACTATAGTTTCGTTGCTGATCGGTTCAAAC
>DATBUF010000429.1:0-4006 GCA_036516435.1 Pontibacter sp. | reverse complement strand
ATGGTTCCTGCATAAGACGCACCACAGCCGACACCAACACGCTTTTGAGTGGAACGACCTGTTTTTTGCCTGGTATGGCACATTGGCCATGCTGTTTTTTATCTTCGGCAGTGAGCCGCTGGATTACAGGTTCTGGATTGGTGCCGGAATAACGATGTATGGCCTGGCCTATTTCCTGATTCATGATGTGCTCATTCACCGGCGCATCAGATTGTTTGGTCGTACCTCAAATGTGTACTTAAAAGCACTGAACATGGCGCACAAAATGCACCATAAGGTTACAGGCAAGCATGGGTCAGAATCGTTTGGAATGTTGTGGGTAGCGCCAAGATATTTTAAGGCAGCAAGTGAAGTAGTTAAAAAACAAGAACAGGATAAACGTGGCGCAGTACACCATTAAAGAACTGGAACATCTTTCGGGCATCAAAGCCCATACTATCCGGATTTGGGAGCAGCGGTATAACATCCTGTCTCCCAAGCGGACGGAAACAAACATCAGGTACTACGATGACAAGGACCTGAAAACACTGCTGAATGTATCGCTGCTGAATGAGAAGGGCTACAAAATCTCTAAGATAGCCCAGATGGAGCCTGAACAGGTGCTGCAGAAAGTACGGCAGCTGTGCGAGGTGCCCGGCGAGTGCTCACAGCACATTAATGCCATGATGGCGGCCATGCTGGACCTGGACGAGGATGCATTTGATAAAGCCATTTCTACGGTAACGCTGCAGATGGGCTTTGCCGAAGCTATGAACCGGCTGATCTACCCGTTTCTGCACAAGATCGGGATACTATGGCAAACCGGGAACATTACGCCTGCACACGAACATTTTGTAAGCAACCTCATCCGCCAGAAGCTTATAGTTGCCATTGATGGCCAGGTAGTACGCCGCAAGCCGGGTGCACCGTCTTACCTGCTCTACCTGCCCGAGGGAGAATTACACGAACTGGCCCTGCTCTACATGAACTATGTGATCAGGGTGCACAACCTGCACGTGATTTACCTGGGGCAGAACCTGCCGTTTTCGGACCTGGAGCTAACTTACCATCATTGCAAGCCAAGCTATATCTGTACCGTACTGACCTCGGTTCCGGAGCGCGACCAGGTGCAGAATTACCTCTACAAGCTATCAGAGAGTTTCCCGGAGAGTACTGTGTACGTGTATGGTATGCTGGCGCAGCAGGAGCAACTCGTATTTCCGGAAAATGTAAAGCGCCTGACCTGCATGCGTGAGTTTACTTGCCTTTTTAGCTGATAAATCAGAATTAAACACATCCGAAAGCCTGCCTGTGTCGTTTAAGTACCGGGCAGGCTTTTCTTTTTACCTGCTAACCCCCTCAATAATACTGCGTTACTAAATAAAAATTAATTGTTACACTTTGTTTAATGTTGTTTGTTAAATAATTAAACAAAATAATTTTTATTTCGTGATAAGTACGTATATTTGTTTATAGTTTTAAAGCAAAGTATAAACAAAATATGACGGCGATAGAATTTAGCAACCTGATACAACATGTAACACAGTCACTTCGGCCGGTGGCCTTTAACCTTACCCGCGATGCGGATGATGCGAAGGACCTGGTGCAGGAAACGATGTTGAAGGCGCTGATGAACCGGGAAAAGTTTAAAACAGGTACTAACCTGAAAGCCTGGCTCTATACCATTATGCGCAACACGTTCATCAACAACTATAACAAGATAACCAAGCGCAGCAGCAACATCGACAGCTCGGAGTACCTGCAGTACCTGAACACCGACGAAAACTATATCACCCAGAACAAAGGCACGGCAACTTTCGTCATGAACGACATTAACAAGGCCATCGAAAACCTGAACGAGGAGCACCGTACGCCTTTTATGATGTACTACATCGGGTACAAGTATACTGAGATCGCCGAGAAACTGCAGATTCCGATTGGTACGGTTAAAAACAGAATACACATAGCGCGCAAGGAACTGAAGCAGCAGCTGAAGGTATACCGTCAGGACGCCTGATAGGCAGCACCGGTGCCTGAACTTACTATATGGATGAAAAAAAAGTAATTGTGATTGGTGCCGGCTTCTCCGGTTTGTCAGCTGCTACCAGCCTGGCAGACCTTGGCTATAAGGTAACCGTACTGGAAAAAAACAGCACCCCCGGTGGCCGCGCCCGCAGCTTTACTGCAGACGGCTTTGTGTTTGATATGGGCCCCAGCTGGTATTGGATGCCCGACGTATTTGAGGCCTATTTCAAAAAGTTCGGGAAAAGCACCGCCGATTACTATGAACTGAAACGGCTTGACCCTTCTTATACCGTTGTTTTCGGGGAGAACGATTTTGTGGATGTGCCTGCTTCCTTAGCGGAGCTGAAGGCCCTTTTTGAGGAATGGGAGCCGGGCAGTGCGCACCAGCTGGACAGGTTTCTGGAGCAGGCAGCTTACAAATATGAAGTAGGCATAAACCAGCTGGTGTATAAGCCGGGGCGCTCGGTTACAGAGTTTATGAGCCTGCGCCTGCTGCTGGATGTGCTTCGCATGGATGTTTTTCAGTCCTTCCATACTCACATTCGCCGTTATTTCTCCAACCCCCGCATTATTAAACTGATGGAGTTCCCGGTGCTGTTCCTGGGAGCGCTGCCCGAGAATACCCCCGCCCTCTATAGTTTAATGAACTACGCTGATATTAGCCTGGGTACCTGGTACCCGATGGGCGGCATGCACAAAATTATCGAAGGCATGGTGCAGCTGGCAGAAGAGAAAGGCGTGGAATTTAAGTTCAACCAGGATGTGCAGCAACTACAGGTAGCGCAGGGGGTAGCACAAACTATAGTTACCACTACCGATGTATTTGAAGCCGATGTTATAGTTGCCAGCGCCGATTACCACCACGTAGAAAAGCAGCTGTTGCCGCAGCAGTACCAGAGCTATTCTGACAATTACTGGGACACCCGCGTGATGGCGCCTTCCTCCCTTATCTTTTACCTGGGCATTAACAAACGCCTGCAACACCTGCAGCACCACAACCTGTTTTTTGACGAGGATTTTGGACCGCATGCCCGCGAAATATACACGCATCCGCAGTGGCCGGCCAAGCCCTTGTTTTATGTGTCGGCGCCTTCGGTAACAGATGCCAGCGTAGCCCCCGAGGGTTGTGAGAACCTGTTTATACTTATTCCGGTAGCGCCCGGCCTGCAGGATGCTGCTGAAATCCGGGAGAAATACTATAACCTGGTGCTCGACCGGCTGGAAAAACTTACAAACCAGGCCATCCGCCCCCACGTAATTTATAAACGCTCTTACGCACACAACGACTTTATACAGGATTACAATGCCTTTAAAGGCAATGCCTATGGCCTGGCAAATACGTTGCTGCAAACAGCATTGCTCAAACCAAGCCTGAAAAGCAAAAAAGTACAGAACATGTACTATACCGGCCAGCTTACCGTACCGGGGCCAGGAGTTCCGCCATCCCTTATTTCGGGGCAGGTAGTAGCGAAAGAAATAGCAAAAGAATTCAGGCTGCCTGTGCCATTTTGATCAGCACCTAACACAACAAAACTATGGATCTATTTAAACAAACCTGTCTGAAGTGCAGCAAAGTGATTACCGAGGCATACAGTACTTCTTTTACGTTAGGGATCAAGACGCTGCACCCCAAATTTCACTTCCCGGTTTACGCCATCTATGGGTTTGTGCGTTGTGCTGATGAGATTGTAGATACCTTTCATGAACATGACAAGCAGGCGCTGCTGCAGGAGTTTAAAGCACAGACTTATAAAGCGATAGAGAGCGGCATCAGTCTGAATCCGGTGCTGCATGCCTTCCAGAGTGTGGTAAACGAATATAAAATTGACCGGGAGTACATTGAGGCTTTTCTGAAGAGCATGGAGCTTGATCTGGAAGAGCAGCAATACGACCATCAATTATATGGCGATTACATTTACGGCTCGGCAGAAGTAGTTGGGCTGATGTGCCTGAAGGTGTTTTGCGAGGGCAACACAGAAATGTTTGAGCGCCTGAAGAAGCC
>DATBUF010000428.1:0-6495 GCA_036516435.1 Pontibacter sp. | reverse complement strand
CCGGCATTTCACCGATCTCGTCCAGGAAAATAGTGCCGCCATCGGTAACCTCAAAATAGCCTTTGCGCGTGTCGTGGGCACCGGTAAAAGAGCCTTTTTCGTGGCCAAACAGTTCCGAATCTATAGTCCCTTCCGGTATAGCGCCGCAGTTAATGGCAATAAACTGGCCATGCTTGCGCGGACTCAGCTGGTGAATAATCTTCGAGAAGGATTCTTTACCACTACCGCTTTCACCCGTAATCAGCACGGTCATGTCGGTAGGGGCCACCTGAACGGCCACCTGTATGGCATAGTTCAGCTGAGGCGAATTGCCAATAATCCCAAACCGCTGTTTTATACTTTGAATATCGATATTGCGCATGAATGTAATGTGCTAATGAGTTAATGTGCTGATGTGTTAATTATATAATGTGCCGGAGTTACAACTGATGTAGTTTATGAGCACATTATCAAATTAAGCAATTAACACATTAATCTACCGCTTCCCCGAATAGGGTGCCTACGCTGCAGTCGTGTACCAGCACGTGCACGTAGTCGCCTTTTTTATAGTGCTTTTTATCAAAGATCACCACTTTGTTCTGGTCGTTGCGTCCGCTCAGTTGCTCGTCTGATTTTTTGGAGAAGCCCTCTACCAGCACTTTGTGCACCTTGCCGATGTCGCGTTTGTTGCGGGACAGCGAGGTTTCGCGCTGCTTGTTGATGATCTCGTCGAGGCGGCGTTTTTTTACTTCCAGCGGAATATCATCCTCGAGTTTGCGGGCAGCCAGTGTGCCGGGGCGCTCAGAGTAGAAGAACATGTAAGAGTAGTCGTACTGCACGTAATCCATCAGGCTAAGTGTATCCTGGTGCTCTTCTTCTGTTTCGGTGCAGAAACCGGCAATCATATCCGAAGAAATGCCACAGTCTTCGCCCAGAATAGCCCGAATAGCATCTACACGGTTAATATACCACTCGCGGTCGTAGGTGCGGTTCATCAGTTCCAGCACGCGGGAGTTACCGCTTTGAGCCGGCAGGTGTATGTATTTGCAGATGTTGTCGTACTTTTTCATGGTATAAAGCACTTCATCTGTAATATCCTTAGGGTGTGAAGTAGAGAAACGTACGCGCAGATCCGGCGACAGCAAGGCCACCATTTCCAGCAACTGGGCAAAGTTCACGTTTTCTGTGCCATCCTCTGAAGCCCACTTGTAAGAGTCCACGTTCTGACCCAGCAGCGTTACTTCCTTATAACCCTGAGCTACCAGCGCTTCTGCTTCACGAACTATAGAATGTGCATCTCTGGAGCGCTCACGGCCACGCGTAAACGGCACTACGCAGAACGAGCACATGTTATCGCAGCCACGCATAATGGAAATAAAAGCGCTTACACCATTGCTGTTCAGTCGGATCGGGTTGATGTCGGCGTAAGTTTCTTCACGCGAAAGCAGTACGTTTACCGCTTTCTGACCGCCATCTACTTCATTAATGAGGTTTGGCAGGTCGCGGTAGGCATCCGGGCCCACTACCAGGTCTACGATCTTCTCTTCTTCCAGCAGCGATTTTTTCAGGCGTTCAGCCATACAGCCCAGCACACCGATCATCATAGAAGGCTTTTTCTTTTTGAAATAGTTGATCTGGCCCAGGCGGTTGCGCACCGTTTGCTCGGCCTTCTCCCGGATAGAGCAGGTATTCAGGAATACCAGGTCAGCCTGCTCGATCTCCGAAGTAGTATCGAAGCCCTGCTCAAACATGATCGACGACACGATCTCGCTATCTGAGAAGTTCATGGCGCAGCCATAGCTCTCGATGTACAGCTTGCGGGTACGACCTGTGTTGGTTTCCTGTGTAATATGTGTGTCGCAGGATGGGGCAGCCGCGGCTTGCTCCGGTGTGCGGCTATCTATAAAATCTAAATCAAGAATTGGCTTCATGCTGAATAAAAACGCTTAGAACTGCAAATATACTACAATCCGTTTAAAACCGTGACAGAATGGCAGGAAATGAATGAGTAATTTAATTAATGTGCTAATCAGCTAATGTAGCAATGTGCTAATTTGGTGATGTGTGAGAGTGTGAACTCCTGAACAGAAGGATATGAGGTGTACCATACAGGAAATGCAACCTGCAACTATAGAACCAGCCAAACGGGCTACATCAAGTTACACCTTATTAGCACATTAATCAATTATCTCATGAGCACATTAAACATAGCCTGCGCTTTCAGAAGGCATTCTTCGTATTCTCGCTCGGGATCGGAGTCGTAGGTGATGGCGCTGCCTACCATAAAGGAAAGGTACTTTCGGGTGGCGTTGTACTGGATACTGCGGATCACAACGTTAAAATCGCAGTCCTGCTCAGGGGTGATGTAACCGAAGGCGCCGGAGTAAAGTCCTCGCTTGGTGGCTTCCAGCTCTTCAATCAGCTGCATAGCACTGATTTTGGGGGCACCCGTCATGCTGCCCATCGGGAAAGCGCCCTGCAGTACATTTACCAGGTCATTCCCCGGTTTTATAGTTCCTGTTATAGTTGAGATCATCTGCCAGACCTGCTTAAAGCCATAAATTCCGAACATCTCTTCCACCTTCACAGTGCCGGTGGCGCAGGAGCGGCTCAGGTCGTTGCGTACCAGGTCCACGATCATCATGTTCTCGGCCAGTTCCTTTTCGTCGTGGCGCAGCTGGTGGCGTAATTGCTGGTCTTCTGCCTCGGTTTTGCCCCGCTTTATAGTTCCTTTTATAGGCTGCGAAACTATAGTTGAGCCCGTTTTCTGCAGGAACCGCTCCGGCGAAGCGCACAGCAGGTACTTGTCGTTACATTTCAGGTAACCCGAAAAGGGAGTGGGAGAAGTGCCGGACAAAGCCAGGTACAGAGGCAATGGCGGCACAGCTGCATTCTCGGCAAAGAACTCCATGCAGTAGTTCAGTTCATACACATCACCCTCCAGAATGCGCTGTTTTACTTTCTCAACCTGCTGCACATAGGCCTGTTTTGATACCCGCTGCTGTATGGCTATAGATTGCGGATTCCCCGGCTCAGCTGGCGGAGTAGCCACTATAGCCGCAAGTATGTCTTGAGGGTAAGTACTTGAATATTCTAAAGTTAAGCCATCACTATTAAAGTAAATGACGATCTCAGGATGAAAGAAGAAACTATCCGGGAAGCCCAGCCCATCGTAGTTTTTGCTCTGTAGTTTTTCGATCTTGTTCTTCAGGTCGTAGCCCAGGTAGCCGCAAAGCAGTTGGTTTTTTTCAAGCTCTTTCCGCAAGCTCTCGAAAGGTTTTCCCTGATCTATAGTTACAGGTGCGCCAGTCGAAACCGCCAGCATGTGCCGGAAGCCCTGGTGCGGGTACGGCAGGTTGTGATCATAGTAATAAGCAACAAGCGGAAACGCATCAGCCCAGTTCAAAGCTTTCAGGCGGAACGCTTCTGCGCTAACGGTGAGATCAGTATACTTGAGTGCTATAGTTGCCATAGTTTTACGGAAGCGTGGTGAGAGCCAGTTTTGCTTTTACCTGAATGCTGTTCTTGTAAGCGTACCCGCTATAGTTCAGGGCCCTTTGGTAGCTTGCTCTGGCTTTGTCGAATTGTTTTTGCTGCTGGTAAATATAACCACTTTGCAGGGCAGCGTGCGGCGCAAAGTATAAGGGTTCGTCTCCGCTGGCAGCTATAGTTGCGTCATAATATTTAAGCGCCTGTTCCGGCTGGTTTTGCCCGTGGTAAATGCGTGCCTTGCGGTAGTAGTATTCTGCTTTTACAGGCACAGGTGTTTCGCGCGTTATTTCCAGTTTAGAAACCTCTTTCAGAGCCTGCTCAAAATAGCCGCCATCGGAGTGTAGTCTCGCCAGTAACAGGTAACGGTTTGGCTGCTCGTTGCGGCTCACGAAGTTTTCAGCATATTTGTCTTCTTCAGTGATGGCTTTGCCCACTTGGCGCACCTGCTGGTAGTGCCAGCTGGCCTGTGGTTTGTGGTTGCTGAGCAAGTAGGACAGGTATAGTTTATAGTTGGCAGCTTTTCTATAGTGTATGCCTTTGTGCTGCTCCAGGAAAGTACGGTTCTCTTTTATAGAGGCATCGTAGTCGCCACGAAACAGGTACAAGTCGGCAGCCATGTGGTGCAGGTAGGGGAAGGATATATAGGTTGTTCCGGTTGGCCTGTTCAAGTATAGCTTTAAGGCATCTTCGCCTTGTTTGGCCTTTTTGTACAGCAGCACGGCAACAAAATTAAAGAGCAGGTTATCGGGCTGCACCCTGGTTAAACTGGTGATCTGTTTGAGTGTAGCTTTGGCATTGTCTTCGTCTAGGAGCTGCAGGAGCAGGGCATGCAATAGGCTGGCTTCGTTCTGGAAAAGGTTAGGTTCCCGGGCAGCTAACCGGAGGTTTCGCAAGCCGGTTTCGGTATTGCCGCCCATGCCCATGATGCTCAGAAACCATTTATACTGATCGGGCACAGAACCCAGCAGCACCTGCATCACGCCCAAAGTTTTCCGGTTCGGTATAAAGTCAGGGTACTTCTTCTCGTTCTGCTGAAACTGCAGGTATGCCTTCCGGAAATCCCAGGCAGCAGCTACACGGTTTCCAAACAGCAGTTTACTCATGGCCAGTTGGGCCCGAACTTCGGCTCTGGCATAATCCACCCATACCGATCGCTCTTTTAGCTTTTCCAGTGCAGTTAGCCGGTCCTCCTGCTGCTCTATTAAGCCTGGTATTTCAGCCTGGTTCTGCTCTGCAAAGAGCTTGAGAAAATCGCTATAGTTGGCAATAAGCAGGGCTGCTGCATTGGAGCTATTTTGCCTGAGCTCTTCCTGAACGATGGATTTGCCTGTATTTAACCGCAGTTTCAGCGATTCGGTGTAGGCTTTTTGCAGCGGTGCGCTCAGGTGTGAGTTTGCGTAGGAGGGCAGGGACAGGCAAACTATAGCCAGGAGCCATAAAAAAAAAGGATGGGGTTGAGCCATCCTTTTCATTATGCTATGCAGGCGATCTGCGCGCAAGATGCTGAATTTAGAATACACGCTGCTCTACACCAGCCAGAATACGGCCGCAGTGCTCGCAAACGATAACTTTTTTCTGAGCGGCAATATCAGCCTGGCGCTGAGGCGGAACAGTGTTGAAGCAACCCCCGCAGGCATCACGCTTCACCTGTACTACAGCAAGGCCGTTACGTACGTTTTTGCGGATACGGTTATATGCTGAAAGCAGGCGCTCTTCTATATCAGCAGAGGCAGATTCCCGCTCCTGTGTCAGCTTATTTTCCTCTTCCTCGCTCTCCGATACGATCTGCTCCAGTTCGTTTTTCTTGTTGTCCAGGTCTTTTCTACGCTCTTCCAGACGATTTTTAGTGCCTTCTATTTCGGCAATCTTCTGCTCTATCTGGTAGTGTGCCTCTCTGATCTTTTTCTCTGCAACCTGAATTTCCAGTTTCTGCAGTTCTATCTCTTTGGTGATAGCATCGTACTCGCGGTTGTTGCGTACGTTCTGCTGCTGATCTTCGTATTTGCGGATCAGGGACTCTGCGTCTTTAATGGACTGCTTGCGCTGCGCGATCGTATCGTTCAGGGCAGCAACCTCATCATCAAACTTGCGAACACGCACCTCGTAGCCTTCAATTTCATCTTCCAGGTCCTGAACCTCTTCGGGCAGGTCACCCCTTACGCGTCTAATCTCATCAAGCTGCGAATCGATGCTCTGAAGCTTTAGTAATGCTTCCAATTTGCTGGCTACCGTACTTTCCATGTATTAATAGGTGTATCTGATAGGGTTTGTGTTTATTTCTGATAAATAGACTGCAAAATTAGGAAAGTTTTTTGAAATAGTGTCATAAAAAATCTCCTTTGTGTAGACTTCACTTTCGTAATGCCCGATGTCAGCGATAAGCAGACGTCCTTCGGCATCAAAAAACTCGTGGTATTTTACGTCGCCGGTTACAAATGCATCTGCCCCTGAACGGATTGCGTCTTTAATCAGGAAGCTGCCTGCACCACCGCATACGGCCACTTTTTTTACCTGCTTCCCACCAATAGAAGTATAACGCAGGCCCTGCAGGTTCATTTTCTTGCGCAGGTAGGTTAAAAACTGGTCTTCCGGCAGGGGTTCAGGTAGTTCACCTACCATGCCAATACCCACTTCCTGGTTCTGGTTCTCGAGTTGTGTCAGGTAATGGGCCACCTCCTCGTAGGGGTGTGCTGTCAGCAGCGCCTGCATCACCTGGTGTTTCAGGTAGGCAGGAAACACTACTTCAATTCGGTTTTCCTGCACCTGCTCCGGCTTGCAGGGCTCACCTATAGTTGGGTCAGCATTTTCGGAGGGAGTAAAGCGGCCCGTACCAGTAACCTGGAAACTGCAGTTAATATACTCGCCAATCTGCCCGGCACCGGCTTTATGGATGGCTTCCAGCACCTGTTCGGTGTTCTCTACAGGTACATAGGTTACCAGTTGCATCAGGGTGTGCGGTTTGCTGCTGAGCATTTTTACGTGTTGCAGTTCCAGTTTTGCCGCAATTTTAGCATTTACGCCGTT